>DAIMZG010000179.1:2302-3952 GCA_036734065.1 Catalimonadaceae bacterium | reverse complement strand
TCATCATGATCATGGAGCGCACGCAGATGATCGGGTTACTCAAGGCCCTGGGGGCCCACAACCGACAAATCCGCACAATTTTTATGTTCAACGGGATGCGGCTCATTGTGCGCGGCCTGTTGTGGGGCAATGCCCTCGGCATCGGCCTTTGTGCGCTACAGCATTACTTCCGGCTCATTCCGCTCGACCCCGAAAACTACTACATGAGCTTTGTGCCCATTGCCTGGGACTGGCCTATCATCCTCCAACTCAATGCCCTGTTGTTTGTCCTGACAACGGCCGTGTTGTTGATACCGACGTTGATCATCGCCTCCATTCAGCCGATCAAGGCCATCCGATTCGACTAAAAAAAACCCGGCTCGGGGGCCGGGTTGTGCAAGCGGGATCGTCTGCGATCCTCAGTCGTTCTCCGGAATTTTTCGGATAATTTCGCCCAGTTCCACCGAGGCATTGGCGCCGTAGGCGTCGAGCAGGGTGCCTTTTAGGCCGTCGGGGCCTTCAATGACGTAGATGACGGCCATATCGCTGGGGTTGGTGTCGCCCTCGAAGCGGTGGTGCGCTACGATGCACAACTCAGTTGGCGCGTAGGTACGCTTATTGTCTTCGGTGATCAGTTTGCCGGTTCCTTCCTGGAGCGACAGCCGCGCCGTATAGCCACGCTCGGCCAGTTGCTGCGAAGCCTCTACCATCGTTGAATATTGATTGTCTTGCATGTGTCTATCAGTTTAAAATCGGTGGGTTATCACTGGTTATACCCGACCCTTTTGGCCAAGGTTGTGGCCAAAACACAAAAAAGCCGATGACAGGTAGCTATCACCGGCTTGTGGTTTTTGGGCCAAATAAAATTAGCTGTTGCCTTCGAAGGCCTGCTCAATGTTGCGGCCAAATTCTTCGAGTTGTTGCTCGGTGCGGTTGATGGCTTGGTCAATTTCGGCCTTGGTCTGATCCCAATTGGACTCAGAAGAATCTTCGATGCGGTCAATGCGCTCGTCAATGCGGTCTTTTTCCGCTTTCAGTTCGTCTTCCGTATTCTTCAGGTTTTCCTCAACTTGCCCTTCGGCATTGTCCTTGCGCTCGGCGATGCGGTCGAGTTGGCGCTCAATCTTCAGCTTTTGCTCTTCAAGGCGTACTTTGTATTCGGCCTTGGTTTTTTCCATCATGTCGTCGGCTTCGGCGCGGTCTTCGCGGGCGTCCTCCACGCGTGACTCTTGCTGTTGGGTGCTGTCGCAGGCGACCATCGAAAAAGCCATAAGGCCGACGAAAAATGCGGGAAACGTAAGCTTTGTGATATTTTTCATAAGAATAAAAAATGGGGGTTTTAGGAAAAAAATGGTGTGCAGCGCCTTTCTAGAAAAAAGTGTGGCCAGAAGAGACGTACAATTAGCTGATACGCGCCGCCCCCGATCAGAGTTATCACGATATTGACAAAAATCCGCCTGCTTCGTTGCCTGCTTCCCTGCTCATCTTCGTACCGACGTCCGGCCCGCGCCACGCCTACGCGTTCGACGCCCTGCTCACCGAAAGGCTAGGATTGACCTATCAGTTTGTTCACAACGCCGACGAGTGGCGGGCATTCGACGGCGCCAAGTGTACGTACGGACAGTCCTTGCCTGGGGCGCCACATTTTGCGGCCGCAGGCCTGCTCGAAGC
>DAIMZG010000179.1:0-2202 GCA_036734065.1 Catalimonadaceae bacterium | reverse complement strand
ACGGACAGTCCTTGCCTGGGGCGCCACATTTTGCGGCCGCAGGCCTGCTCGAAGCGCGGGGTCTGGTGCCTTGCCAGCCGGCAGCCGCAGCGGGTGGCCTTTTTCCGGTACGCGACTCGGCCCTGCCCTACGATCCCCTCGCGGCGGCTTTCTATTGCCTGAGTCGCTATGAAGAATACCTGTCCTTTGTGCCCGATGCGCACGGCCGCTTTTCGGCAGCGGCCAGTGGGCTGGCGGCCCTGGGGTGGCTGCAGCAACCGCTGGTCGAGCAGTGGGCGCAGGCTGTTGGAAAGTGCTTGCAAACGTACTTTCCCGGTTTGCCGATTCGCCCGCCCGCCTACGCCTGGCAGCCCACTTTCGACATTGACAATGCCTACGCCATCCGGCACAAGGGTTGGGGGCGCACGGCGGCCGGCCTGGCGGCTGACCTGCGTCCTGGCCGTTGGGGGCACCTGCGCACGCGCTGGCGGGTATTGCGAGGGCAACAGCCCGATCCTTTCGATACCTACGACCGCCTGCATGCCTGGCACACGGCGGCGGGCCTGCGGCCGATTTTCTTCTTTCAGATAGGCGACTACGGCCGCTTCGACAAGAATTTGCCCGTCCACCGGGCGCCGCTGCAACGACTGATCCGGCGCACGACCACCTACGCCGACGTGGGCTTGCACCCTTCGTACCCGAGCAGCGAACAGCCCGCCCGTTTTGCCACCGAACGCGACCGTCTGGTGGCCATCTGCCCGCAGCCCGTCATCCGGAGTCGGCAGCATTATTTGCGTTTTCGCTTGCCCGATACGTACCGCCACCTCCGCGCGGCCGGACTGCAAGAGGAACATTCGATGGGCTTTGCCGACGCGGTGGGCTTCCGGGCGGGCACCAGCCGTCCGTTCTGGTGGTACGACCTGGCGCGGGAGGCCGCGACCGACCTGCGCGTGGTGCCCTTTGCGTGCATGGACGTGACGCTCCGGCGGCAGTTTGGTACAGCCACGGCCGCCCTAGCGGCCGTGGGCGAACTGATTGACCACGTACGGGCGGCGCGCGGGCAATTCACCACTTTGTTTCATAACGAATCGGTGGGTGGCGCGGCGGCGGGCTGGCCAGGTTGGGAGAACTTCTATCCTGATCTGCTGCAGCGGGCGTGCGCAGATTAGGTCACATAAAAAATGTGAGGTTGGACTGGTAACTCGATTTTAAAATCGTAATATTGCGTTATTACGATTTTACAAATGGGACTTACCAAAACCGCCGCCTTCCGCGCAGACCAAAATCAGTTAGCCGAATATGCCAAAGCCTTTGCGCACCCGGCGCGCGTGGCCATCCTCGAACATTTGCTCGCCAAGAACGCCTGCATTTGCAGCGACTTGGTCGAGGTGCTGCCTCTTTCGCAGTCCACCGTATCGCAGCACCTCAAGGAACTCAAGCGCATTGGGCTGATCCGCGGCGAAGTAGAAGGTCCCAAAATGTGTTATTGCATTGACGCGGACGCCTGGCAGGCGGCCACGGATCATCTCCAGCGCCTGCTGCACGCCTTTCCTCCGACCAATCGTTGCTGTTAATTTATTTTTAACCCCCCAAAATTACCACTACTATGCAAACTGCAGAACAACTCAAGGCCCTCGTCCGGGAAAAATACGGCGAGATTGCCCAACAAGAAGGTGCCCAAGATTGCTGCGGCATGAGTGGCTGCGCCCCGACGGACTACACGGTCTTTGCCGAAGACTACCGCCAGTTGCCGGGCTACCAAGCCGACGCCGACTTGGCCCTGGGCTGCGGCCTGCCCACCGAGTTTGCCCAGATCCGGCCGGGTCAAACTGTACTCGACCTCGGCGCGGGGGCGGGCAACGATTGCTTTGTGGCCCGCGCCCAAACGGGTGAGTTCGGCCGCGTGATCGGGGTAGACATGACCCCGGCGATGGTGGAAAAAGCCCGACAAAATGCCCAAAAACTCGGCTTTGCCAACGTGGAGTTTCACCTCGGCGAGATCGAAGCCCTCCCCCTGCCCGACCAAGTCGTGGACGTGGTGGTGAGCAACTGCGTGCTCAACCTGGTGCCCAACAAGGCGGGGGCTTTCGCCGAGACGTTCCGCGTGCTGCGGCCGGGTGGCCATTTTAGCATTTCCGACATTGTGCTGCGGGGCCAGTTGCCGGCGGGCTTGCAAGAAGCCGCCGAAATGTATGCCGGGTGCGTATCGGGGGCCATCGAGCA
>DAIMZG010000178.1:1536-4026 GCA_036734065.1 Catalimonadaceae bacterium | reverse complement strand
ATTTTGGCAAAAAATCGAAGCTTTGCGGGCTGCCGGTGCCGAGGGCATTCTGGTGCTGCCCATCGAGAAAATGATTCTGTAGCCCCCCGGGCACGCGCGTGCCTTCACTGACGTTCACATTCCATGATAGAAGTTATTACCCATCCCGCGGCGGACACGTGGCCCGCCCTGATACGCCGGGCAACGGCCGCATCGGACACCACCGCCGAGCGGGTACGGCCCGTACTGCTGGCCGTCAAGGCCGAAGGCGACGCTGCTGTACGGCGCTTCACGGCCCAGTTCGATGGCTACGAAGGTCCCGACCTGCGCGTGACGCCCGCCCAACTGGCCGCGGCGGAGGCCGAGCTAGATACCGAATTGGTGGCGGCCATCCAATTGGCCAAAGCCAACATTGAGAAGTTTCACGAGGCGCAGCATGAAGCCGTGCGCGAGATCGAAACCATGCCCGGGGTGCGCTGCTGGCGCAAGTCGGTGCCCATCGAGCGCGTGGGCCTGTACATTCCGGGAGGTACCGCCCCGCTGCTCTCAACGGTGCTCATGTTGGGCGTTCCAGCCCGGTTGGCGGGCTGTCGGCAGATCGTGCTCTGCTCGCCGGGAGGCAAGGCCGGGCGCATCCATCCGGCCGTGCTGTACGCCGCGCACCTGCTCGGACTCGAAGATGTATTCATGATTGGCGGTGCCCAAGCCGTGGCGGCCATGGCCTACGGCACGGAAACCGTGCCCGCCGTGGACAAGATCTTTGGACCGGGCAACCAGTACGTAACGGCCGCCAAGCAGCTGGTGAGCCAGCAGGGCGTTGCCATTGACATGGAAGCGGGCCCCTCCGAAGTGCTCGTCATCGCCGATGCCTCGGTGCCGCCCGCCTTTATTGCGGCCGACCTGTTGGCCCAGGCCGAACACGGCATTGACAGCCAAGTGATCCTCGTCACCCCCGATGCCGATTTGGCCGAAGCGGTTAACACGGCCCTCGCCGAGCAACTCAGTACCCTGCCGCGCCGCGCCATTGCCGAGGCCGCCCTGCAGCACAGCCGGACGGTAGTGGTAGAAGACCTGGCGGCAGCCGTAGCGTTCTCGAACGCCTACGCGCCCGAGCACCTGATCATTGCCACGCAGCACGCCCGCCAATTGGGCGAACAGATCAGCAATGCGGGATCGGTGTTTTTGGGCTATTATACCCCCGAATCGGTAGGCGACTACGCTTCGGGCACCAACCACACGCTGCCGACCAACGGGCAGGTGCGGGCCTTTAGCGGCGTGTCGCTCGACAGTTTTATCAAGAAAATTACTTTTCAGGAGCTTTCACCCGACGGGCTGCGCCGCCTGGGGCCAGCTGTCGAGCGCATGGCCACGGCCGAGGCCCTCGACGCGCACCGCCTCGCCGTCAGTGTGCGACTCCAAGCATTGGCCAACGGCACGCACGTATGAAGGCAACCACTGTTTCCGACGACCCATTCGCGGCGTTGCTGCGCCCGCACATCCGCGAACTGGTGCCCTACGCCTCGGCCCGCGACGACTACGCCGGCACCGAAGGCATCTTTCTGGATGCCAATGAGAATGCCTACGGATCGGTCACGGCCATGCCCTACCACCGCTATCCCGACCCGTACCAGCGTGCTGTCAAGGCGCGCCTGGCCCAGTGGCGTGGGGTGTTGCCAGAGCAGATTTTCCTCGGCAACGGCAGTGACGAAGCCATTGACTTGCTGATCCGGGCCTTCTGCCGCCCCGGCCATGACAACGTGCTCACCCTGCCGCCTACCTACGGCATGTACGCTGTCAGTGCCCGGCTGCACGAGGCCGAAGTCCGTGAAATTTCGCTGACGACCGACTTCCAGCCCGTAGTTGGTGAAGTGCTGGCCCAAGCCGACGTGGCGTCCAAACTGCTATTTCTTTGTTCGCCCAATAACCCCTCGGGCAACTTGCTTGATGAGCAAGCCGTGGCGGCCCTGCTGGCTGACTTTCCCGGTATGGTAGTGCTTGACGAAGCCTACATTGATTTTTGCCCCGAACGCAGTTGGCTGCCCCGGCTGGCCCAGTACCCGCGCCTGGTCATTCTCCAGACATTTTCGAAAGCGTGGGGCATGGCCGCCCTTCGGTTGGGAGCCGCATACGCGCATCCCGAGTTGATCCGCGTGCTCAATCGAATTAAGCCTCCTTACAACCTTAACGAAGTCACGCAGCAGGCGGCCTTGGCGGCCCTGGCCCAGCCCGAAGCGCAAGTGGCTCTCGTACACCTTCTGCGCGAACAGCGCACCGCACTGGCACGTAGCCTGCAAGCCTTGCCATTGGTCGAAGCAGTATTTCCCTCGGAAGCCAACTTTCTGCTGGTGCGGATGCAACGGGCCGCCGAAGTATTTGTGGCCTTGCTCGATCGAAAAATTATTGTTCGGGATCGCTCGCGCGTCATCCGCTGCGAAGATTGCCTGCGCATCACGGTTGGCACGGCCGAAGAAAACCAAGCGCTGTTGGCTGCGCTCGAAGACATCGCCCAGC
>DAIMZG010000178.1:0-1436 GCA_036734065.1 Catalimonadaceae bacterium | reverse complement strand
GGCACGGCCGAAGAAAACCAAGCGCTGTTGGCTGCGCTCGAAGACATCGCCCAGCGATTTACGTCATGAAAAAAGCACTCTTCCTCGATCGCGACGGCACCCTGATCGTCGAACCGCCCACCGATTATCAGGTGGATAGCTATGCCAAACTGGCTTTTTTGCCGGGCGTGCTGGTTGAGTTGCACCGGCTGGTACAGGAAACGGACTACGAACTGGTGATGGTCACTAACCAGGATGGCTTGGGCACGGCGTCCTTCCCGGAAGCGGACTTTTGGCCAGTGCACGAACTGATGATGGACATATTGGCCAGCCAGGGCATCCATTTTTCGGCCGTACACATTGACCGTTCTTTCCCCCACGAAAACCTGCCCAGCCGCAAACCGGGCACGGCCATGCTCACCGACTATCTGAAAGGCGATTACGACCTAGCCCATTCGTACGTGATCGGCGACCGCCTTACCGACGTGCAACTGGCGCAAAACCTGGGTGCCAAAGCGCTGTTGATCGGCGATCCGGGTACCGAAATTGAGTACAAAACCCAGTACTCGGCCCTGGCCGCGGTAGTACCCGACTGGGTGGCCATTTACCACCACCTGCGCCGCCCGCCCCGCCGGGCCGAGGTAGTGCGTGCCACCCGCGAAACGGACATCCGCGTGGTGGTCAATCTTGACGGCACGGGACAGGCCGACATCGCCACCGGGCTGGGCTTTTTCGACCACATGCTGGAGCAAATTGCCCGTCACGGCGGTGTAGACCTCTCGATCCATACGCAGGGTGACTTGCAGATAGACGAGCACCATACCATCGAAGACACGGGTCTAGCCCTAGGCGAAGCCCTCAGTCGTGCGCTCGGCGACAAGCGCGGCATCAGTCGCTACGGCTTCTTGCTGCCCATGGACGATGCCCTCGCACAAGTGGCCCTCGACTTTTCGGGGCGCAACTGGCTGGTGTGGGAAGCCCAGTTCCGGCGCGACAAGGTAGGCGATATGCCCACCGAGATGTTCTCGCATTTTTTCAAATCCCTGTCGGATTCGGCCCGCTGCAACCTGCACATCCGCGCTGAAGGGGAGAACGAACACCACAAGATTGAGGCGATTTTCAAAGGATTTGCCCGTGCCCTCCGCATGGCCGTTGCGCGTACGGCGCAGCCTGACCAGTTGCCGAGTACGAAGGGTGTGCTCTAACGCATAAATTTCTCGGCTTGTCCCGAACCTTCCCGATCTGTCGAAAGTTAGTATTGTCCGTGCATGGAAAAAAGGCAAAGACTTTTCAGACGGTTTTGGATAAACCGAAAAGTAATCCGACTTTCTTTTGCATTCCTTTTCGGAAAAGCCCTGCGCGGAGATTTTTTCCGGAAGGTTTCAAATAAAAAAGTGCCGAGGGGCTTGCAGATAAGTAAAGGATAGTTACCTTTGCCCTCCCTTCGAAAAGCGCGG
>DAIMZG010000177.1:0-4091 GCA_036734065.1 Catalimonadaceae bacterium | reverse complement strand
TCCACGAAGGTTTTGGAATCGGCGAAATGGTCGCTGAGTTGCACTTCGCGGAACAAGGGGCCGTAGAGGTCGTCGGGGCTGCGGCGCGATTGGGCTGCGGCCGTGGCCCCGCTGCCCAGCCAAGACAAGGCCCAAAGCCCGGCCAAGGCCCAGCCGATTTTCAGTTTGCGAAGGGAAACGTTCATCTTTGACGACGGGCGTAGGAAATCGGACATGCTGGAAAAAATTCTGGGTACGTTTTCATCGAAGGTGCTGGCGGCGGGTCTCAATTTTATCCTTTTGCTCCTGACCACCCGCTGGTTAGGGGCCGAAGGCCGGGGCGACATCAGCCTGTTCGTCACCAATATTAGCTTTAATTTGCTGGTCTGCCAGTTTGTGGGCGGTTCGGCCCTGATCTACCTGGTGCCGCGCTTTCCGCTGCGCCCCTTGCTGGTACCCGCCTACGGGTGGGCCGTGCTGGCCTGCGGCCTTACCACCACGCTGCTCACCCTGACGGGCCAGGCATTACCCGCACAGGCGCCGCACCTGTTTGTGCTTTCGGTGCTGGCGGCCGTGGCTTCTATCCACACCATGATATTGTTGGGCCGCGAACACATCCGGGCGCAGAACCAGTTGTTACTCGCTCAAACGGCCACCCTATTTGTGAGCTTTCCGCTGCTGGTGGCCGTGGCGGCCGCACCTTCGTCGTGGCAATACTACTACGCCCTCTACGCGGCCTACGGCGGATCGGTGCTGCTGAGTTGGTATTTGCTGGGGCGGCCCGCCCTGCGCTGGCCCTTTCCGGTGCGGTCGTGGCGGGCACCCCTGAGTCGCCTGCTGCGGCTAGGGGGCACGGCGCAAGTATCGAACCTGATTCAGTTTTTCAACTATCGGCTGAGCTACTATTTCCTCCACACCTTCGCCGAAAGCCGCACGCTGGGCATCTTCGCCACGGCCATCCAACTCTCGGAGGCCATCTGGATCATCTCGCGCAGCATCGGGCTGGTGCAATACGCCCGGCTGGTCAACGCCGACGATGCCGCCTACGCCGCCCGGCTGTCGTTTCGGCTGGCCCGGCTCAGTGGCTGGTCGGCCCTGGGCTGCGTACTGGTGCTGCTGGCCTTTCCGCCCTCGCTCTACGCCTGGCTCTTCGGCCCCGAGTTTGGCCAGGTGGGGCAAGTAGTGCTCACCCTCAGTCCCGGCATTGTGGCCATCGGGCTGACCACCATTTTCGCGCACCACTTTTCGGGGGCGGGCCGCTACCACATCAGCCTGATTTCCTCGTGTGTGGGGCTGGCGGGCACGCTGGCGGGGGCCTTTCTGCTGATACCGCGCTACGGCATGATCGGGGCCGGCCTGACGGCCACAACCTCGTACTTGAGTGGCAGCCTCTACCTGGTCTGGATTTTTCGGAAAGAAACGGGCTTTGGCTGGCGCGACTTGTGGTTTTCGGCCGAGGATTTTGCGCTGGTGCGTACGCTGCTGCGGCGCGGACAGCCTCCCAAAAAGTAGGCTGCGTTCTTCCCCAAAGCAACATTCGTTGCGCTTTTTTTGCTGCTCAAGAGGCTGAACCTTCACGGTGATGGGCCAACCGAGCCAGGTTTATGCTGCCATTAGCCGTTCATAAACAGCTGCATCTCTTCCGTTTTTGTAAAGTCGTTGGTTTTGTAGATGACGTTGCCGGCCGCGTCGGTGATGAGAAAGAACGGCAACCCGATTTTGAGCTCGGGGAAGCGTGCATCCTGGCGGTAGGCTTCAAATTCGGGCGCGGTGTCGTACACTTTGTACAAGACTACTTTCTGCAAAGCGGCATTGAGTTCAGCGTTTTCCTGCGTTTTCTTCTGAAAAGCCTTGCAATTGGTACACCAGTCGCCGTGAAAGTCCACAAACACCAACTTGCCCGTGGCGGCAGCCGCCTCGTACGCATCGGTTTTGTCGAGGTGCCAGGTGAGGTTGCCTTTCTGCTCGACGCGCGTACGGGCCGGTGACTCGGCCACCGCTCCTCCGGCCGGAACGTAGCCGCTGGGTAGCAATTGGGCACCTATCACGAAAACGCCGATTACGCCACCCAGCGCAAAGAGGGCCAGGCGCGTACGTTCCGTCCGTAACCTGGTAGTGGGCTGCCACTGAAAGGCCGCCAGGAACACTAGCACGCCGCCCACAAATACGTACAGGCCGACCGTGTCGGAAAACCCCAATCCGTTCAGGCCTTTGATGAGGTAGCCGTACGAAAAATAGCCGATCAACGCGGCGAAGAGCCACTGCACGTAGAGCATCCACTTGCCACTTTTGGGAAGGGCCAAGCCGAATACGCCCAGCAAGAGCACCGGAATGCCCACCCCCAGACCGAAAAACATCATCTTGAGGGCCGACGAAGCGGCCAGTGCGAAGGTGATCTGCCCCACGTTGGCCGCAATGGCCAGCAAGATGCTCACCACGATCGGGCCTACGCAGGCCGAAGACAACAGGCCCGCACCCGCGCCCATCACGTAGGTGCCGCCCAAGCCTTGGTTAGGACTGTCGAGCTGTCCGCCAAAGAAAGGTAAGTGCAGGTAGTCCACCGTGGCCAGGGCCATGAGCATCAGCAGCCCACCGATGAACAAATTGGCCAGCGGCAGACGCAGTACGTCGTTGAAGGCTCCTCCCGTCAGCGAAGCCAGTATGCCAAACGCAAAATAGATGCTCACCAGCCCTCCGTAATAGGCCAGAGGATGGGCAAACTTGCCAAAGCGGCTCTGGCGATTGCGCAGAAAATTGACCGTCAACGGATAGACCGGATAGACGCAAGGCAACAGGCTGGCCAGGGCGCCTCCCAGCAACAGGTAGAAGTAGGCGGCCGCACCAGTGCTGCTGGCGAGCTGTCCACCTACCCAATCGTTAACCTGGTCGAAGCCTGCCTGCGCCCGCGCACCGGTCGCGGCCGTAGCGACCAACACAATGACAACAATTAGTTTTTTCACGACTGACTGGCTTTGACCTGCGACATGAGGTAGAACATTTCGGCGGCAATTTGCTGGCAGCGGGCGTCGTACTGCGCCGTTTCTGCGGGCGTTTCGTCGGCGGCTTTGGGGTCCTCGTAGGGCAGGGGTACGCGCAGCGTAGCCCCCGGAATGTACGGGCAATTTCGGTCGGCCTCCGAACAGGTCATCACGGCGACGAAATTTTCGGAGACATTGACGGGATCGTCGTATTTTTTCGAAAAACAATCAATGGTCGGGCCACCGGGCGCAAACGTGACCAGGTAGTGCGGATTTTCCTGCCCTTCTTGGCGGATGCGGAAGCCCGCGCGCTCCATGGCGGCCACGGCCCGAGGGTTGAAGGCCGTCACTTCCGTACCGCCCGAGTAGGTGTGCAGGTCATCGGCCACGCCGTAATGGTGGGCCGCGGCCTCGGCCCAAAGCTGGCTCACGTGACTGCGGCGGCTGTTGTGCGTACAGATAAAGGTCAGGTGGGCTGCCTCGCCCGAGGCCTTTTTGGTACGTACAAACAGGGCTACTTTTCTGAGCTGTTGCTTGCGGTTTTCGGGAATATCTGCCATGTCGGCCTGGCGGGCTTCGGCGTAGCGTTGCAGTTCGGGATAGAGAACGGACGGCTCACGAGAGGCTTGGATTGTAGGTACGGCAGCGGCACTATCGGCCCGTACGGCGGCTTGTTCGGTGGACTGATTGGCCGAGGGGCTACAGGCACTCCCGACTAGGCCGAGTCCCAGGGTGAGACAAACTACGTATTTCATGAGGACAGAATGGGTTGCGTAGGTAATGCTGACGGATAGAAAAAGCAACGCTTTATGGTGAAAGCAGGCGTGTACACCGCGTTGGCCACGACGACCTTTACCCCGAAAGCATCGTAAAATTACGATGCTTTCGGGAAGATTCCGCACCCGTGCGCAAATTTGTGCAGGCCTCACTTCGTACTCCGCCACCAGCGCAGCAGCGGGTGAGGCGTATGGTGCACCGAAAAATAGGGCTGCAAACGTCCGCCAAACTGCGCAAAAAAGTCGGCCACGGTCTCCAGCATACTGCCCTCGAAGTCAAAGGTGGTCTGCCCACGTGCGGCTGCCCGGCGCAGGGCCGTGGCGATTAGCCAACTGACCGCCCCCCGGTACCGGGCCG
>DAIMZG010000176.1:0-4116 GCA_036734065.1 Catalimonadaceae bacterium | reverse complement strand
CGGTATGGCACGTTTTTGTGCCGACTGCCAGCGCGTCGGCATTGACGGCCTCATCCTGCCCGATTTGCCGCTCAACGAATACGCCCGCACCTACCGGACCATGTGGCAGGCCCACGGACTGCGGGCCATTTTCCTGATTACGCCCCAGACGCCCGAAGCCCGCATCCGGCAGGTGGATGAACTGAGCGACGGGTTTATTTATATGGTGTCTTCGGCCAGCGTGACGGGTGGCCAAACGGGCATCAGCGAAGCGCAAGTGGCCTATTTCGAGCGCATTGACGCCTTGCAACTGCGCAACCCCCGGCTAATTGGCTTCGGCATTGCCGACGCGGCCTCTTTTCAACAGGCCAGCCAGCACGCCCACGGGGCCATTATTGGCAGTGCCTTCATCCGTGCCTTGGCCGAAGCGGCCGATCCCGTTGCGACTGCCGAAGACTTTGTGCGGGGAATTCGCCCGCCCGTCACAAGTTGAGCGCAGGCTTTTGCCAGCCACCCGTCACCCGCTGTTGGGCATCGGGGGTGGCGGGCCAGAACCAGGTGCCCAGAGGCCAATCCGTAAGCAGGGTCGCCGTGATAGACACAGCATGGTAGCGGAAAATCAGCCAGCCGCCGGGCCGCAGCAACCGGAGTAGTGCCTGGCGCATGGCCCGGGCCTGGGTGGGCGTTTGGGCGCAGTGAAGCACATCCAGGCACAGCACCGCCGAGAAAAACTCGGCTGGAAAAGTGGTGTTTTCGAGGCTTTCGGCCCGGAAGCGAGGGCCCGCAGGGGTGTGCGCGCGTTCGGGCCACCGGGCCTGCAGATGGGTAATGTCGTCGGCCGAAGGGTCGAGCCCGTAGGCGTCGTAGCCCCGGGCCAGCAGTGGGGTAAGCCAGAGGCCCATGCCGCAGCCGGCGTCCAGCAGACGGCCTTCGGGGGGCAGCGGTAGGTTGTCGGGGGTGAGCACGGACACAAAAAAAGTCCGCATAGTGGAGAAACATTGCGGACCAGAGAAGAGAGAAGAAGATAAAACTCAGGCTACGCTCCGTAGCCAGGCTTTGGCGGTTTCGGTATCCTTGAAATTGTTCACTTGGTAGGAGCCATCGCTGGGAGGAAAGCCAATTTCGCGGTTGACGCAGCTGTACATGCTGTGGCTGTAAATGTAGGCAATCGAGCGCAAGCCCGCCTTGATAGCCCGGGCAAACCAGTTGCAGGTCTGCCAGTTTTGCAGTTGTGTCATGGCGTTCTCGACCAATATGTTGTCGTTGAGCACCTTGCTGCACTTCTTGGTTTCAAGACACTGCAAGATTTTGTTCAGCCCCGCTTCGATCTGCAGTTCGTCGGGATGGCCGTGCCAGTGCGTATATACCCAATTATTCTTCGGATCATATTCGATGACCAAGAACATTTCGTTGAATAAAATTTCCCTTTCCATAATAAGAGGTGTTTAGGATACGGTTGCAAACGTGTGCTTCTTGTGTGTTGACTAAACCAAATTTAATCAGACATCAGCGTATTCTAAGGCGCTCAAAAGGATTTTTTATCAAAGGGCTGCATCAATAATGCTGTATTTAGGCGAAATACGAACCGAATCTTATATTCAGGCACGCAACCTGACTTGGGTTTTTTCGAGTAATTTTTGATTGCCCGCCACCATTGTCAAGGCCATCAGGCAGGAAGATTCGCAACTTTGCGCGATATCAGCGATGCACAGTATACGGACAGCTTTTTCTAAGCCTTTTGTTAGAGACTGTTCTGTAAAAACTGTCGGTAATTCACCTCTTTACTCACATCCTCTAGAAACTTAGGAAGTAGGCTGTCGAAGGCGCACCTCGCGCGTAGCCCAGCGGCGAAAACTTTGCCAGAAGAGGCGTTGCGTACCGGACCACAAGGGGCCAATGCCCCGGCGCACGTAGCTATCTACCCGGCCGTGCAACTGCGTAGTGCCGTCAGGACGGGCGGCTAGCCAAAATTGCAGACGCGTGGGGCGAATTATCCGAAAGCTCAGGGCGTAGCTGCCGTAATAATATTGCAGGTCGCGGTAATGCGGGGCGCGCACTTGGGCCAGCACCCCCGCAAAGCTCATCAACGGGCCGTGGTGCGCGTTCTGGATGCCTTCGGCAAAACCCGCTGCCCGCCGGGCCGGGTCGCCGCTGATAAACTCGACCCGGTAGGGCCAAAGCTGTCCTTGAGTGAAAGTCTCCGGCGTGTTGAGCCACGCCCATACTACGCGAATGGGTGCAGGCAGGTCGCAAGCGAAGGTGTAGGCATGAGGCTCGAAGCGGGGGGGCAAAGCCTGCCAAGAAACAGGTACAGCCGGGGCATCGGGAGCCGGAAAAGAGGCAATGCGGGCAGAAGACATAAAAAAGGTTTCCTTTAAAAACGTAGCCTTGGGGCTACGGTTCGCCTTGCTGTCTTTGCGGAGGTGAGGTGGCGGGTGTGGATGAGGCCTGATCGCCATTGCCCAACCCAATGTTGACCTTGATACCGCCTAGCAGGGCCCGCCAGCAATAGTTCACCACCGACTTGTAGGGGTCGCGTACGTGGTAAATGAGTCCAGGACGCGGGATCGACTGCAAAGGGCCGGGATTGTGCGAACGTACCACAAAGGCATTGACCAGCATGGCGGTGGCGTCTGGTATCCACCCTCCCCTTTGTCCGGTCTCCACGTCGCTCAGCCCCACGCGCAGGTCGGCGTAGCGGGTCGCCACATTGCCCTGGGCAACGGTTTGGTCGGCATCTATCCGAAAGGCAATGCTTTCGGCCTTTCCTCCTTTCACATACACACCCGTCAGAGGCTCCAGCACCGGATTGAGTGCCGCAAGCGGCATGGTGTCTAATCGGCCTTCGAGCGTAAAAGCCTGGTCTGGATCTTGGAGGGGAAGGCGCAAGTACAACTGCAAAGCGCCTTTTCCCATCAGGGAGCTCTTCGCCCAAGCTTGCGTCAGTGGTTGCCGGGCAATGGCTGTGGGTTCGTTGGTGAGGTGATGGGCCTCTAGGTGGGTCCGGTCGAAGGTGACCAGGCCCGTCCGTTCGCCCTCTCGTGGCTGCTCTTCATAGGTGATATGGGCTTGCTCCCAACGGAGGGTATCGAGCGTAACGGGCCAGGGCAAACGAAATAGCTGCTGGGCCAGCAACGGTCGGCGTATTTCCTTTTCGGGATACCGCTTGTCGCGATAGGCGAGCAGGGCACCGCCGTCGGCCCGCAAGCGACGGGCCCGCAGGCGACGGTGGTGCAGAATATCGTCGGGGTCGAAGCCGTCGAGTTCGGCCCAGCGTACGCGCAGCGAGAACTGATCCGTGGCGTATGCTTTACGCTGAGCAAAGGCCCCTCGGCCAAGGCAGGGCTCAAGTGTGGCCTCGCGCAACCAAAGGCGCATGGGTAGGGACGAAAAGCCGATCTCGGCGATGCGCCATTGGTAGAGGCTATCGGCACTGCGCCAGGCCAGATCCCGGCACTGGGCGCTCACCTCGTCGCAGTAGAAAAAGGAGGCTTTGCGGGCGGGTTGATCGCGGCTGATTCGCAAGCCCCGCCAGTCGGCCGTCAAGTGATCTACCTGCCAGCCCGAAGCCGATGGTTGTTCTTGCGAATGACCTTGCAGCGTGCCGTCTTCTACGTGAATGCCCCATACGCTCACTGCTTGCAGCGAATCGGGCAGCCAGGTGGCCAGGTCGGGCAACCCCAGTGCTTGCGTGCCCCCAGTTGGATAGGCGATATCTACTTGGGGTTGATGAAGGTGAATAAACTGCAAGGCAACGCGCTGGTCTTTCCAGGTTTCGTTGGGAAAAAGCCCTTCCACCGTAAGGCGAGGTACGTGGGCGGTCAGGCCGAGCCCCGCCCCCGTATCGGTACGAGTTATTTGTAGATCGTAGGCATCTAGCCGCCCGGAGGCGGAAGAAAACCGTACCAGGGGCACGTAGAGCAAGTGGTGCTGGTCGGGCAGTCGGTACGAGGCTTGCCGCAACTCAAAGCGGATATCGTCGGCGAAAAAAACTTCGCGGGCGTAGCGCAGGGTACGCTGGTTGAGGTTGAATTGGTGCAACTCGGCCACCAAACGGCTGGCCGCAAGCGTATCAAGGGTTTGGTCCGATCGGGTCTGGCTCAGCACGAGCGAACCTTCCTCAAACCGCAGGGTGTC
>DAIMZG010000175.1:0-4170 GCA_036734065.1 Catalimonadaceae bacterium | reverse complement strand
GAGCTGTAGCGGGCCCGCAGTTCGAGGGCCGCTTCGGGTTCGCACTTGAGGTTGATGCTTTCGAAATCCGGAAAATTGGTGAGGGCGAAAATTTTGTCGGCCACCCGAAAAACCAGCGTGCGCTCGTCGAAGGGGTAGTCCGACGAGGTGCCGGGCAGGGCCAGGCAGAACTGTTGGTAGGCGTCGAAGGTCATGTGCGATCGGGTTTTGATTGAAAACAGGGCGGTGGTCGCAAATATATTGGTGCGTTGGCCAGCCAGCAGGCAACGATCGGGCAAATAGTTTCGATTGTATCCGTAGATGAAAACACCTTGACGGAAGCCGAGAAAATTCAGGAACAACAGCTCATCAGCGGGTGCTGTCGGGGCGAGCGCCAGGCGCAACAGCGCCTGTACCAGCACTTCTACGGCGAAATGATGGCTGTCTGCGCCCGCTATGCGGGCAACAGCGACGAGGCTGCCGAAATCCTGAACGACGGCTTCCTGAAAATATTCGCCAAGATTCAACACTTCGAGCCAACCTATTCGCTTCGGGCCTGGGTGCGACGCATCATGATTAACACGGCCATTGACCACTACCGCGCCAACCGCAAGCATCAATACATGCTTCACCTTGATTTTGCCGGCGAACAAATCGTCAGCGATGAAGTCGTGGCCCGCCTGTCGGCCGAAGAAATCATGACGCTGGTGCAGAAACTGCCACCCGCCTACCGGTTGGTGTTCAACCTGCACGTCATCGAAGGCTACTCGCACCCCGAAATCGCCGCGCAACTCGGCATCAACGAGGGCACCTCCAAATCGAACCTGTTCAAGGCCCGCACTAAACTCCAAACGATGATTCGACACCTCTACCGTTCTAGTCAAGACCCTAGCCGCCACCACTATGCAGGATAAAGACTTTGACCGCCGCATCCGGGAGAAACTTGTTCCGCAGGAGGCCCCCTACGACCCTGCCGCCTGGGAAGCCCTCAGTGCCCGCCTCGACGGCGCACAGGCCCCGCCCGTCCGTGCCTTCCGTTGGCAGCGGTGGGCCGTGGCCGCCACGCTCTTGCTCTCGCTGGCGGCCAACGCGTGGCTGGGTACCTATCTGCTGACCCGCACGGACACGGACACGGCCGCGGCCCCGTCCGACAACGCCGTAGCGAGCGCCCCGGCCGATGCTGGGGACGAACCGCTGCGCCGCTCGGCGTCCGCACCTTCCTCTTCTGAACAAGAAGCAGCGCTTCCGTCGGCCGGCGCCTTTCCGCAAACCGAAGCGCCGAATGGCCGCATGCAAGCGGGCATGGTGCCGCCGGCGCTGCTACGGGCTGCGCGGGCCGACGCCCGCCCGGCAGCGACTTCGACGCGTACGTCACCCGACCCGCGCGCCGTCGTACGGCGCAGCCAACTAGCCAGCCTCGTGCCGCCGGGGCGCATTGTCCCGGGCGGCACCACTGTGGCGGGGCCCTTCTCCGACGCCACGGCCAATGTGCCCGCCAGCGCACGTGATCAGTCGCGCATGGAGGGCGCTCAGCCTCCCCAGAGCCCGCCACTGGCCTGGCCGCCCGCCCCCGCCAATGCGCCGCTGGCCCTTTCCGTGCGGCCGCCCGCGCCCGACAACGAGGAATCCGCCGCCGAAGCGGCTGTACCACTGTCCGAAGTGTCCGACACGCCAAGTCCCCGCATTCCCCGCTGGTCGTTTGCCGTCGCGGCTTCGGCCGATGCCAACCGGACTACCTACGGCGATTCGCCGCTGGCCATCGGCAGTACTTGGGGCGGTGACATACGCCTGCATACTTCCCCACGCGGGGCATTGCTGCTGGGGGCCAGTTACAGCCGCAAGCAGTATATCCAACGGTTCGACAACAACGCCTCGCGGTTTACCACGCCCACCAGCAGCGCCAGTTTGCAGGGCCTGCTCAACGTGGCCGCCACGCGCCAGCTAGAAGCCGTCGAGGGCGAAATGGAAGTGGCGGGCCTTTCGTTGGCGGCCGAATTTGTTTGGGCCAAGCGTCCGCGGGGCGGTCGTTGGTGGGCACGCGGCGGCCTATCGGCCAATTACTTGCTGCAGCAGTCGTACGAATACCGCTACCAGGCCCTGACTGCCCCGCCTATGATGTTCATTCCCAATGCGCAGGGAGCCTACAACATTGCCACCCTCACCGAATCGTCGGTCACCGAAGTGACCCGGCGTAGTTATGCCGGAATAGAAATGGGGCTGGGCTACACGGGCACAATGGGCCGGGGCCTGTCGCTGGAACTTGGCCCTTGGTGCCAGGTGCCGATCATAGATTACAACCGCTCGCTCGAGCGCGTGCCGCTGTCGTTGGGCTTGCGTTCGGCGTTGCGGTTCGGCAGCAACGACACGCGCTTGTGAAGCACAGGCACCAGAAAAAATGAAGAAAATACTGTATTTCTACGCTTGCTACCTCCTTTGGCTCACGGGCTGCTATCACGACGAGGCCGGGCCGCGCACTGCCTGGCTTTACTATCCCGAAACGCAGTGTGCGGACCCTTGGACGCGCCACAGCGACGACATCTCTACGATCCGCGCCATCAGCGAGCACTTACGTACGCAGCAAATTCGGGTATTCAGCCTAGAGATACTTAATGCCGACACCTCGCAAGTGTATTGCCGGGCTTGTGGCTGTCCTACGGGGCGCCGTATCCGGGCTGAAGTGCTCAGCGAGGACGTGGGAAAAACCGAAAGTATCGGCTTCCGCCAAAATCCCTAACCTTCACCACCATGACACCTGCTGCTCCGTACATCCGCCGTTTTCTCTTGTTGCTGCTCTTGCTGAGCGCAGCCGTGGTGTACCAGCAGCGGCGGCGCCACCAGCCCGATCCGCAGGAAGGACTCGTCAAGTATTATGGACAGGATACGGCCACGCGTGGTTTTGTGATCGAGATTGCCTTGCGCGACTACGCCCCCGAAAACCTGTCGCCCGAATACTGGCGCGACAGCTTGCGGGTGCGCATTGTGTACGAACTGACGGGCGACCAGGCCGTACTGGCGGGCCACATCCCCCTCGACGAAATCCGCATCAAACGCATAGACCGGGAATAGGGGGCGAACGCCCACTTGCCTCTCTTCGTTAGGCGGATATCGTATGCGCATTCTTCTACTCATTGGCGGGCTGCTGGGGTTGCTGCAGGCGTCCCCGGCGGGGGCGCAGGTGCCTCTTTTTTTGCGGCAGCCCTCCGTACCTGTGCAGCACGGTGCGCGCGTGCTGACCCTTCCCTTGGCCGCAGGCTTGCAGTCGCCGCAGTTTAGCGCTGCCGACCTCAATGGGGATGGGCTCAACGACCTCTTCGTCTTCGACCGCACCGATGGCACCGTGCTCACCTTTCTCAATACGGGTACCCCCACGGCCAATCCCTACGCGTACGCTCCGCAGTACGAGCGGGGCTTTCCGCCGTTGCGGCATTGGGCCTTGTTGCGTGACTACGACGGCGACGGTCGTCCTGACCTGCTGACGGCGCACGTGGCGGGTGGCTTTCTCGGGGCGAGCCTCTACCGCAATGTGTCGGAAGGCGACAGCCTGGCCTTCCAGTTGGTACAGGCCGGGCTGCGCACGGCCGATCAGTTGCCCATCCTCATTCCTGTTACCGACCTGCCCGCCTGGGTGGATGTGGACGGCGACGGCGACCTGGACTTGCTCAGCTTCGACTTCGGCGGCCAGTTCGTGGTGTATTACCGCAATCGTCAGGTCGAAGACCAACTGCCCCCCGACAGTTTGCGCTGGGAGCGCGCCTCGGGGTGTTGGGGGGGCTTTCAGGAAGATCTCTTCAACAGTACACTTTACCTCGACGTGCCCTGCGATGGCGAACGGCCCGCGGCGGCCAAGGTGATGCACGCCGGCTCGACGTTGCTGGTGACGGACCTGAACGGCGATCAGTTGCCCGACCTGGTGCTGGGCGACATTGCCCACGCCGACCTGCAAGCCCTCTACAACGGGGGCACGGCCGACTCGGCCCGCATGGTCGCCCAAGAGGGGCCTTTTCCGGCCACCGACCCGGTCAGCTTGCACGTGTTTCCGGCGGCCTACGCCTGGGACACCAACAACGATGGCCAGGCGGAATTGGTCGTGGCCCCCAACGATGGCTCCGAGTTTGGCTCGGCCAACCACGACCAGGTGCTGCGCTACGCACGCCAGCCCAACGGCCAGTGGAGTCGTATGCAAAACGATTT
>DAIMZG010000174.1:0-4190 GCA_036734065.1 Catalimonadaceae bacterium | reverse complement strand
GTCGTTTCGACGTGGCGGCGCACCGCCGGGCCTACGGCGGTTCGGTACAGATGGCCGCCCGTACGCTGCGCTACGCCTGGTTTGGGGACCTGCGCCGGGCCGAAGGCTACCACCGGATTGCGACGGGTCACCACCAGCAAGACGCCCTTGAAACGTTTTTGCTCAACCTGGTGCGGGGTACGGGCCTGCCCGGATTGGGCGGCATGGCCCCCCGGCGGGGCCACCGGGTGCGGCCCTTGCTGGCCTTTGCGCGGCCCGAGATCGCCGCCTACGCCGCCGCTCGCGACCTGACCTGGCGCGAAGATGCCTCCAATCAGCAAGACACCTACCGCCGCAACTACCTTCGCCACCACGTAGTGCCGCACTTGCAGGCCCTCAACCCGCAATTGCTCGCCCGCTTTGCCGATACGGCCGAGCAATTGCGGGCGGCGCAACGCCTGTTGTACCAAACGGGCGAAACCCTCCGGCAGCAGGCCCAGACCACCGTAGGCAATGCCGTGTATTTCTCGGTTCCGTTGCTCCGCCAGCAGACCGAGCCGAGCTTTTGGCTGGCCCAGTGGTTGCGGCCCTACGGCTTTGGCTACGCGCAGGCCCGACAGGTGGTGGCGGCCTTCGATCGCCCGCCGGGTCGGCGGTTCTTTTCGGCTACGCACTGCCTGGTCAAAGACCGGGCGGCATTGGTGCTCACGCCGGAAACCGAGCCGGATGCCGTACCCGAACAGCGCATCGCGGCCGGACAGCCCGGTGCGGCCTTTGCCGATCAGCGCCTGTGGCTCGAAGAGGTAACGACGGATTCGGCCGTGAGCAATGACCCGTACACGGCCTTTTTCGACGCCGACGCCCTGCACTTTCCGCTCCTGCTCCGACCCTGGCAGTCCGGCGACCGCTTTCGGCCGTTGGGGATGAGCGGACGCAAGAAAGTGAGCGACCTGCTCGTAGAGCGAAAAGTACCGCTTTCGCTCAAGGCCCGCGTGTACGTGCTGCTCAGCGGCGACGATATTGTTTGGGTGATCGGGCTGCGCACGTCCCAGACGGCCCGCGTCACGCCCCACACGCGGCGCACCCTCCGGATGCGCGTGGTGCCATCAGTTTCAGGCTGAACGCGGTGTCCCTGCGGGTTTTTGCGTAGTTTTGCCGCCGTTTGTCACCCACCCCATGCGCAATCCCTTTCGTCGTTCCTACACCATCGAAGAGATGAACTCGTTCCGCTTTTTGCAGCGGCAGTCACTCTTTGCCGACCTGGACCACGACGAGTTGCACCACTTTTTGCCGTACCTGTACCTGCGTGAATACAAGGCCAACGAAGTGGTGTATTTCCGCGATGACCCCAGCCAGGCGCTGTACCTGGTGAAGTCCGGCGAGGTACGGTTGTACATTGACATTGGCGACAAGTCTGAAGACCTGACCACCTGCTGCGAGGCCGAGGTGTTCGGTGAAAACGCCCTGTTGGCGGGCAGCCGCCGGACGGCCAACGCCGTAACGCATTCCAACCTGTGCGAGCTTTACGTGATTCCTCAGCCCAACATCTTGCGCATCTTCGAAGCGCACGTGGAGATCAAGGCCAAAATGTACGCCGCCCTGGCCTATATCTACGAGGCGCACACGGTCAACCTTTTCCGTGCCTACCGCTCCTCGTTCGGCTTTTTCGACCTCAGTTCGGCCTTTCCCGAGCAAGAGTTGTAGATGTTCCAAATTCTGTTCGGATAAATGGCATAGTTGACCGTTGCTGCCTACCTTAGCAGAAGTTTTGCTGCTGTAACAAATGCAATTCGGGGAGATGCCCCGGCGAGGACTCAAGAAGTTTCGCTACCGGCATTGCCCTTGAGGCAGGCGTTTTGGCAGGGTAAACGAATCAGGAGCCAACCCCTCCGGCAAGCGGAAAGATTATCCCCAAAAACTGGTCCGTCGAGAAAAAGCCCAGTACGCAAGCGCTGGAAAGCCCCGTGGGACAGCCCGAGTGGAACGGCCCCCGTGGGACGGCCCCCGTGGGACGGGAAGGCCCGCAATCCCCTCCCCAGCAGGGAGACGCTGAGGAACGGGCGGGCGGATGGCCCTCGTGAGATGCCTTCCGCGAAAGAGGAAGGCCAGCAGTTCCCTCCCCAACAGGGGGAGGTCTAGGGCATCAAGAGTTTCCCTCCCCAGCAGGGGGAGGGGCAGGGGAGGGGGTCCCCCCCAAACACTTTGAAAATTTATTCTTACTCATAACTCCAAAAACCAACGAATATGAAAGTAACAGTCGTAGGGGCGGGCAACGTAGGGGCCACGTGCGCCGATGTGCTGGCCTACCGGGAAGTAGCCAATGAAGTAGTGCTGGTGGACATCAAAGAAGGTTTTGCCGAAGGCAAGGCCCTCGACATCTGGCAGAAATCGCCCATTGACCTGTACGATACCCGTACGGTGGGTTCCACCAATGATTACGCCCGCACGGCGGGCTCCGAGGTGGTCGTGATCACGTCGGGCCTGCCCCGCAAGCCGGGCATGAGCCGCGACGACCTGATCAGTACCAACGCGGGCATCGTCAAGAGCGTCACCGAGCAGGTCATTCAGCACTCGCCCGAGGCCATCATCATCGTGGTGTCCAATCCGCTGGACGTCATGACCTACCAGGCCCACCTGACCTCGAAGTTGCCGCGCACCAAGGTGTTGGGCATGGCCGGCATCCTCGACACGGCCCGCTACCGGGCGTTTCTGGCCGAGGCCCTTAACGTATCGCCCAAGGATATTCAGGCGGTGCTGATGGGCGGCCACGGCGATACCATGGTGCCCCTGCCGCGTTACACGACGGTGGGCGGCATTCCCGTTACTGAACTGATTGACGAAGCCAAGCTTGATGCCATCGTGGAGCGCACCAAATCGGGCGGCGGCGAACTGGTCAAGCTGATGGGCACTTCGGCCTGGTACGCCCCCGGCTCGGCGGCAGCCCAGATGGTCGAGGCCATTGTCCGCGACCAGCGGCGCGTGTTTCCGGTCTGTCTCAAGCTGGAAGGCGAATACGGCATCCACGACTGCTACTTGGGCGCGCCCGTTATCTTGGGTAAGAATGGCGCCGAGCGCATCATCGAGTTAGATCTCAACGACGCCGAAAAAGAGCTGTTGGAAGTCTCGCGCCAAAAAGTGCGTGAGGTGATGGACGCCCTCGACAAGATGAGCAAGGCCGAAGCCTAAACCTTCTGAATCGCTGATTTAAAGCCCCTTCCCCCATCGGGAAAGGGGCTTTTTTATTGAAATCAGAGGAGTTGCGCGAGCCCTGCCATACACCCCCAGAACCCTCCAAGGGTTCTGTTCAGCGCGTCTGCGGAACCCTTGGAGGGGTGTTCCGCAAGGTGAGTGCCTAACTCCTGGAAATAACGGCATCGGGCGCCTTCCTGAGCACCCTTTCCTGCGGTACCGAAAAGCGCGTGCCCCTTTCGGAACGAGCGCAGGAAAGCAAATTTCAGGCGGTGCAGCACCTTCGCTCCTAATTTGTTCCGCGAGGCTAGGTGGCGCCAAAGGGGAGAGGCTTTTGTAGTTTCCCTTTCTGGCGTCCACCCAAGCTGGTCGCATTATCGGGGAAACGAAGGCAGGCGGTCGCGCAGGCGGTCGCGGGCTTCCTGGGCTTCGCGGCGGGCGCGTTCTTCGGCTTCGCGGTGCAGGCGCTCGGCCTCGGCGCGGGCGCGTTCTTCGGCCTCTTGCTGGGCCCGGTCGGCCTCCTGCCGAATGCGATCTTCGGCTTCTTGCCGCAGGCGCTCGGCCTCGTCCGTAACTTGCTGACGGGCGTCGTCCACCCGGTCGGTAATCGCGCCGCGCACGCCACCTTCGCCCGTGCCGTCGGTGCCCACGCCCAGCAAGCGCACTTGCGGGTCGTCGTGCGTGCCGCCTACGCCCAGATTAAGTTGTAGTTGATCAGCCTGCGGCACGTTACCTCCCCCCAAGAAGCCCGAAAGCGCGCTGTTCACGGCCGAACCTACTTGTCCGGTAGGCACATCGAGGCGGGCGGTGTAGTCGAGGGTGCCGTCTAGGCCCTGGCTGCCGCCCATGGTCAGGGTGGTGTTGCTGCCCAGCGGTAGGTCGAAGGGATCGAAGAAGGCGCGTCCATCCCGCACTTGGGCCTGGATGCGCACGTCGCGGAAGCTCAGGCTGGTCGGGGCATTGAGGCGCGTGACATCGTTGATCTTGCTGGCCAGCGTAAAGTTTTCGAGCGTTGCCTGCAC
>DAIMZG010000173.1:0-4201 GCA_036734065.1 Catalimonadaceae bacterium | reverse complement strand
TTGCCGTGCCCAAAGCCACCCGCCAGCTCAATGGCAAAGTTGGGGCCCATGCCGTTCCAGACGTTGTGCGGCTGCACGTGAAACTCCGAGTCTTCGATCAGAATATTCCAGATCCAGTTGCGCTCGCTAGAGGGTAGCTGCCCAATTTGGGTGATGCCGTAGCCCCCGCTGCGCTCGACCGTCTCGCGCACCTCCAGATGATGAAAATGCCCGTTTTTCAGTTGCGAAAAGCTGATCTGCCCGAAGCAGTAGTGGAAAGAGCCAAACGACGTATTGATTCCTTTGTAATGGCTCACTTCGACGTTCTCGCAACGGGTGATCCAGATGGCATTCACGGCAAAATTGGTAGCGTACACCTCTTCTACTTTCACGTCTTCGCAGTCTTTGAAGAAGAGGGCACCGTTGTTTTGCCGACGACCTTGCGCGTTGCTCCAGCCCTCGAAACCCATTCCGCGCACCAATACGCCTTTTACTTTTTCATTCGGCTTACCCACGAAACGCACACCGTGCTCCATCCAGCTAAACTCCGAAAAGTCGGGGCGGATGTGCGCAGGCCACCGGATGATGGTCTGTTCGCGTCCGGCACCAATGAGGGCCAGCGGCTTGTTGGCCTCCACCATACCCGGCTCGTCGTAGCGACCGGCGGCCAGGCGAATGGTGTCGCCCGCTTCGGCCTGGCGGATGGCGTGGCGCAACGTAGCCCAGGGAGCCTGTTGCGTGCCCACTTGCTCATCGCTGCCCTTGGTGCTGACAAACCAGGTGCGATGACGGGGCGGCGATACCGGATCGGGATCGGGCACTACCGAAGCGTTGGTGTCGGGCATCACCAGCAGCGACACCACGTCGGAGCCTGTGCGCCCGGCATTGTCTTCGGCCGTGAGGCGAAAGCGGTAGAGGCCCGCATTCAGGCTACGGAGTCGCAAATTGGGTGCATCGGGGCTGACCAACTCTACGGCTGGCCCCGCCTCTTGCTGCCAGGTGTAACGCTGCACCGTGCGGCCGGGGATCACCTCTACGCGCCCCCCCAACTGCCACTCCTCGGCAGGTAGCATCACCTCCTGGTCTTCGCCTGTCCATACCTGGGGACGATCGTCCACGTACAGCGCAAAGGTCTGGGTGAAAGCCGCCGTGCCCTGCCCGCCAAAGTCACGGAAGAGCGATACCTTCAACTGCTGCGCCCCCGTGGGCAACTCACCCGCAAAGAAGTTTTCGCCCAGGTTGCCAAACATGGCATAAGGCTCCTGGTTTTCCAGGTACTGCCGACCGCCCAGTTCAAACACCACGCTGCCAATCTTCTGCGGCTGGGTGAAAAGCCGCAAGTTGAGGGCCGTACCCGTTTCGGCCAGCCGGATCGTGTCGCCGCTGTTGAGCGCCACAATGTCCTGGTTAATATTGGCATCTACTAGCACCAGACTTTCGAGGCGATATGTGTCGTGCTGCGCGGGAGCCACCACCGTGAGGGTCATTTCGTCGCTGCCCGTAGCACCCGCGTTGTCGGTTACGGTCAGGCGGAAGTGGTAGGTGCCCGCCGCCAGATTGGCCAGCTTCAGATTAGCCTTGTGGGCGTCGGTCATTTGCACATTGGGGCCGTCGAGTTTGGCCCAGGCATATTTTGTAATGGTACGGCCCGACGTGGCCTGCCCAGCACCGGGCAACGTCAGTTGGGCCAGCGACAGATTGACGGTGCGGTTGCCACCGGCTTGCGCCGTAGGCGCGGTCTGTACCCGGATCACCTCAATGGCCGATACCGTGGCCCGATTTTCCCGCGAGATGAAGCGCAAGTCGAGTTGACCGTCGGTCACTTCGCGGTAGAACGTGCGGGTGTGCGCCGTGAGCGGCGGGGCCAGGGCCAGCAAATCGAAATTAGTCAGGACGGATTGTCCCTCCGCAATCACATCGAACAGGCGCGACCCGGTACCGCCCGCCGTGCCGTGCGGCAAATTCCACCACAACTCGGCAAAGTGGAGTACGACCCGGTACCTACCCGCGGGTACGGGCATCCGGTAGTACATATCGGCCGGGTTGTTGATCAGGCTGGTGCGTTCGGTGCGGTAGAGGACGTCGTGCGAAGTCTGCAGAATATTGACCTCGTTGCTGATCGAGAACGTACTCGTAGCCCCCGTCCAGAAACGATCTTCGGTAAAACGACCCAGGCTTGTGGTCACTGCACCGCCGCCCGCGTTGATCCGGAAAAACACCTGCTCGCTCGTGGTGGGCACGGGGTCGTGGGCGTGCTCGACCACCGTAAACTGGATGGATTTGCCTTTGCCCGCCTGGCCTTCGCCCCGCGATTGGCTGTAGGGAACCACTACCAGGGTGTGCGTGCCGAGGCTGAGCGTGCCGGGGAAATAGTCGTTGCCCAAGTTGCCGAAAAGGGTGTAGAAGTGCGTGCCTTCCACGTACCGGACGCCATCAAGGTAAAACACGACACTGCCTACCACCTGGGGTTGAACATCGGCCCGTACGTTGAGGGCCGTTCCCGTTTGGGATAAGATGATTTTGCTGCCGTCTTGTAGGGGCATAATGTCCTGGTCAGTACCGGCATTGACGAGGGTAAGCCGGGCCACCTGGCTACTGGCTTGTGCCCAGACAGCCGGGGCAATACCCACCCCCAAGAGCATCGTCAACAGGCCGTAGCGCCGTAGGGTAGTAGATAACTTTTTCATGGCGTGGAATAAGAATGTGGAACTTAAAAGATGTTTAGCCCAATGGGCCGATAAGAACCGTTGCCCAACGAACCATTGTAATCTGGGGGTTGCACCGAGAACCTTATGGACGAATCGAACAAGAGAACTTGAAATATTTTCAGATAAGTAACTTTTAAAAAACCTACTAATACAAAATTAGCAAGACCTGTATCCCTGAACAGACCATGATTTAGGAATATTCTAATATGTGAGGTTTGAGGTATAATTCTAACTTAGCCCGCGTGATGTTTGCCCGCACGACAACAGAAATGGGGGTCGTATGCAGATGTTGAAAATCATTTTATGAATATTCAAAATAAATATTAATCTAAAATACACTGTAACAATACGGAATAGGCACTCTTATACCTGATAAGATATTTTGCGCGTGTTACTTCCCTGAGGGTGCTTGATTGTGTAGGATGCTCGGCTAATGGTGGGATTTATCGCTTTTTAGCGCACTCTTCCGGGACTTACTACGCTTACAGGTACTTTTGCTCGTATCTTAAAATATAATTATTTTGTGAAAAATATATTCTGTCATCAAAAATATTTTTCTCATTAGTTACAAAAAAAAGCGTGTCCTCTGTGAAGACACGCTTTTCGGGCGTAGGGGGTCTGAGGTGAGGTGCCTACCGCTTGATCAGTCTTTGGGTGTGCACCCGATCATCGAGCCGAAATTGCAGGGTATACACCCCTCCCGGATAGTTGCGCAAATCGAACGAAGCCTCGTAATAGGTCTGCTCGCAGGTGCGTTGGGCCAACGTAACCACCTGGCCCAGGGCATTGATGAGGTTTACCTCCAACTGACCCGTAAGGGGCCGCGAGGCTTCTACGCGCACCACGTCCGCCGCCGGATTAGGAAAAGCCGACCATACCAAGGGTGTCGGTACGCTGCCGCCACCGCCCGTTACTTCGCCGTGGGCCAGCCAGTTGAACAAGTTCAGGGCGTACTGGCGGTTGTCGAAACGTCGGATATGGGTACCCGCTCCGTTGATGTTAAAGAACGTATTCCGATCAAAATGGCCCGCCACCCGGCCGCTGCCCGCCGTGGCTACGATCAGCGTGGCGTCGTTGGCAGTAGCCGGACTGCTGCTCCCCGACCCGAAGTTGCTGCCATTGTTCCGCTTTATGCTGCCCCGGGCCCGGGCCAGCACGGTCACCGTGACGCCCGTCGGCACGTTGCTGGCTACCGTAATGGGCGATACCCCTTCGCCGTCGAAGCGGTTGATGCCCATCAGGATCGGGTGCGTCTGACCCGCCGTGGTGAAGTCCACGTTGCGCTCGCTCGAATACGTGCCCTGATCCTGGTTCATCACCATCCCGAAACGGTCCATAAAAACCTGATCCGACGTGGGAGCCGCCCCCCAGTCCCAACCGAAGTTGGCATCGGAGATGAACAGTACACTGCCACCGTTGCGCACGTAGGTGTCCACTGCGTTGATATCGGCCGTGGTGTAGTTGATATTGTTGTTGGAGCCGAACACGATAATGGCGTACTGGCTCAGGTTGAG
>DAIMZG010000172.1:0-4247 GCA_036734065.1 Catalimonadaceae bacterium | reverse complement strand
GAGCGGTTGGTGGATCGCGGCTGTGGCGGGTGACCGCCGCCTGTTCACATTTCGCTTTGAGGGTACGCCTACGGCCGAGCCGGTCGTGACCGTCCGCACCCTCGATGCCCTGCCGACGACGGCGGGCCTGACGGGCATTGCCCTGATGCGCGAGTGCGACCGTTGGGTAGGGCTGGCCACCTCGCCGGGCAACGACCGGGTCTATCGCCTCACGTTCGGACGCTCGCTCGGCGCGGCGCCGCTGGTCGAAGACCTGAGCAATGACATCACTGACGAAAACGGCCAGCAGTTTCTGGTGCTGGGCCCGCGTGATGTGGCCTTGGCCCGCGACCGGGGCAGCTATTACGCGCTGGTGGTGCGGAGTAATAACCAGACCGTCTATCGCCTGCGTTTTGGGGCGAGCATCGGGGGCAATCTGCCCCGGGGCGAAACGCTCAACTTGGTGCCGAGCCAGAGCGGTTTCAGTCGTTTGACCTTGACCCAGATAGGTTCGGAATGGGTGGGCCTGACGGCCAATGGGGGCCGGCGCTTGCTGCGACTGCGCTTTCAGCACCCGGGCGTAGCCTCGCCCGCCAGCAGTACAGCCACCGTTCCCGAGGGCATTACGTTTGAGCAGCCCGGTCAATATTTCATCACCCTGACCAACCGCGACAGCCTTGGCCACGTGAGCGTGGCCGTGGACTCGGTGACGGTAGTGCTTTCGGGTGTTCCGGAGGGGCCTTGCAGCCTGGCCCAGTTTACGGCTCCGGTGTCCGTGTGTGCCGACGCGCCGCTGGTGCTCGCTAACAATTCGGGTAGCGCGGCCGTGCGCTACCTGTGGGACTTCTGCGACGGGGAGCTTACTGCTTTTCCGAACGCTACGGAGGTGGCGAGCCTGGAAAATCCGACGAGCAGTTTTGTGTTGGACGTAGCCCCCGTGTACGACACGCTGGCCAACCAGTGGTACGCGTTTGCGGTGCGCCGCCAAACCCAGGGCACCACCAACATTGGCCAACTGTTCCGCCTCGATTTTGGCGATAGCCCCCAAAACGAGCCGACGATCAACGAAGTGAGCCTGCCAACGGGCACGCTCGACCTGCCCCGCCGCATCCGGGTGGTGAAAGAAAACGACCGCTGGCTGGCCCTGGTCACCGATCAAAGCAATAATACCCTGCGAATATTGTCTTTCAATAATGGCCTGCAAAGCGCGCCCGTGCCGCTGAGCAATGTGGCGGGCACGCTAGGCTTTCCCAATTCTTTCGACGTGATGCGCGACGGCAACGGCGACTGGTGTGCCCTGGTGGCGGGCAACGAGCAGGTGGTGCTGGTGAACTATGGGCCGTCGCTGCGCAACGCACCCGTGATCCGGCCGCTGCCGGGCATTTCGGGCCTGGATGGCATCACCTGGCAAACCATCGCGCTGGCGCAGGATTGCCGCAATTACTACGGCTACCTGAGCGGGGTGCTCAACAACGCGCAGCGGGTATTCCGCCTCGACTTTGGCGCGTCGTTGCGGCAGATTCCCGCTTTTCAGGCCCTCAACGGGATCGCCAACACCCTACCTGCCGGCGAAACGGTGCTCAGTGCCCGCGTAGCCCGCAACCGGGGCGACTTTGTGCTTTTCTACAGTGCCAATAACGGCAATATCTACCGGGCCAACCTGGGCAGCGACCCGCGCAATGCCAGCACCAATGCCACCAACCTGGGTAACCTTGGGGTGCTCAACCGCAGCGCGGGTTTGCAACTGGCGCAGTTTGGTTCGCAGTGGTTCACCTGGCTTGTAGATACACAAACCGGGCAAATCCGGCGGTTGGCTTTTCCCGAAAACTGCGCGGCTTCTGTGCCGATCAGCACGGATACGGTGCCTGCGAATATCGCCTTCAACGCGACGGGCAACTACAACGTCACGCTCTACGCCTACGACGCCGCCGGACGGGTGAGCACCCAGACGCGTACGGTCTCGGTGCGTCGGGACATTGAGAGTAATTTTGTTGTTACGGGGCCGAGCTGCCCCGGCGAGCCCGTACAGTTTACGGATCTTTCTACGCCCATCAATGGCAGCATCGTGGCCCGTCAGTGGGACTTTGGCGACCCGGACAGCGGGGGGAGCAACACGGCTACCGGGGTCAACCCGGTGCACACGTTCAGCACGCCGGGTACGTACACCGTTACGCTCACGCTGACCTCCTCGCTGGTGGGAGGTTGCGACGCCGTCTTGCGGCGCGAGGTGCAGATTTTCCCGGCCCCTCAGCCCGCGTTCGATGTGTCGGACAATGCCTGTTCGAACGACACGACGTTCTTTACGGATGCTTCCGTGCCCTTTTCCGGCGATACCATCACCGACCGCACCTGGACGTTCCGGGCGCCCGACGGCGAGGTGCTGGGGACGGCGGTGGGAACAAATCCCGGATTCGTTTTTCCGGCGGGCGGCACCTACGGGGTGGAACTGACCGTCCGGAATGCCGGGGGCTGCGAAGCCACACTGACCGAGTCGGTGTTGCTGAAGGCCGGGCCGGAAGTGAGCATTGCCGGACCGACGGCGCTTTGCCTCGGCGAGGTCGCTTCTTTTACCAGCACGATTGTGCCCAACGGCAACATCACCAATATTTTCTGGGATTTTGGGGACGGCTTCGGGGTGTCGAGCGAACCCAACCCGCAGTACGTCTATACGCAGTCGGGTTTTTACACGGTGCGGCTGGAAGTACAAAACGACGCGGGCTGCCTGACGCGCCGTACGTTCGACCTGCGCGTGTCCATCGTGCCGCTGGTGGCCCTCAATGTGTTCCCGGCGGGAGGAGGCTTCTGCGTGGGCAATGCCGTGAGCTTTGCCCCGACCAACATTGCCACCGATGGCGCGTTCTCGTTGCTTTATGAGTTTGGGGATGGCAACACGCAGTTGGTGACCAGCGGCAGCACCGTGCCCGTGCAACACGTGTACGCCCAGGCGGGCGAATACGTGGCTCGCCTCACGCTGACGACAGAGTTTGGCTGCGCCACCACCACCGTGCGTACGGTTCAAATTGTACCTGCCCCCAGTGCGGCTTTTGCGGCCTCGGCCCTAGAAGTGTGCGAGGGTACGGCGGTGACGTTCACGGATCAGAGCACTTCCGACAGCCCCATCGTCAGCCGTCGTTGGGACATTGGCACCACGGTGCTGACGGCGGCCAACCCCAGTTTTACTTTCAATGTGCCGGGCACTTACATGGTGCGCTTGCGGGTAGAAACGGCGGCGGGTTGCGCCGATCAAACCACGCAGACCGTACGGGTTTTTGCCAATCCCAACGTGAATTTCGACGTCGCCGCAGCCTGTGCGGGCCAGCCTACGGTCTTCACCGACCAAACGCCCGAAGACCAGCAGAACCCCGTTGTGAGCCGCACCTGGAACTTTGGGGGCTTTGGCACGGCCACCGGTTCCAACCCGAGCTTTACGTTCCCGTTGGCAGGCACCTACGAGGTGCAATTGTTGGTGAGCACAGCTCTGGGCTGCGCGCGCACCGAGGTGCGCCAGGTGGTGATCACCCCACCACCCACGGCCAACTTCTCTTTCGAAAGCCCCCTGAGCGGTCAGGCACCTTTTCCGGTGCGCTTTGTCAATACGTCAGTGGGCGCCAGTGCCTACGAATGGCAGTTTGGCGACGGCAACACCAGCACGGCCTTTGAGCCAGTGCACGCCTACGGCGCGGCGGGCACCTACACGGTCACGTTGCGGGCGTTGGCGGGAGACAACTGCTTCGACAGTGCGCAGGCGACCCTTACCATTCTGGAACGGATCGCGACGGGCGTGGCCGTGGCCAACTTGGCGACGGATAGCATAAACGGACTGTTGACCGTGTCGGTAGATCTGCGCAACGAAGGCAACGTACCGCTCACCGCCCTAGACCTTACCCTCAGCCTGGGCGAGGGCCTCACGCTGCGCGAAAGTTGGACGGGCAACCTGCTGCCCGAGCAAACCCAGCGTCACACGTTTGCGGGACAAATTGTGCCCGAAGGGTCGCGTACGCTGCCCTACGTATGCGTAGAGGCCCAGCTCACGGACGGATTGCCCGACCTCGACCTGGCAAACAACCGAGTATGCGCTATCGGGGAAGGATGCTTTAGCGTGAGCGGGCCATTTCCGTCGCCGACCACCGATCGGATTCAGTTTTCCTTTGCCTTGCCCGAGCCGGGCAGCGTCAGTTTGCGCCTCTACGACCCGTTGGGGCGCCAGGTGCTTAGCCGCGACACGCGCCGCATCGCGTCGGACGTGTACCGCGAGGAGATTTCCCTGC
>DAIMZG010000171.1:0-4256 GCA_036734065.1 Catalimonadaceae bacterium | reverse complement strand
ATCTATTGTCTAATCGTGATAGAAATCCAAAGTATTTATCAATAGTCTTATCTGTTAATGCTAAGCCCATATTTCATTTAGTTTTACTGGAGACACATATTTTCCTAAAAAAAAAGTTCTGCCGGTATTCTCGAGAACACCCAAATAAACCCAACGACCGACCGAGCAGGCAGGTTCGTCCCAACCGCGTAGCTTATTGCGGCGGCTGGTGGTAGAGGGTCAGTCCGGCGATGGGCATCTCCAAGATATTTCCCAGCGCAAAGCCCCGGTCGGCGGCCACGCGCCGCAGAAAGTCGCTGTAGTAGAAAGCCACCGACCCCACAAAGTGTACGGGCAGCCGGGGCGCGTCGGGCAGGCGGGCCACGTAGCGATCGAAAAACGCCCCGAAGCCCTCCACGATCAGGTTGGCTCCGAAGGCCGTGTGCCGATGGTCGAACAAAAACTTGGAAAAACTGGCCGCAAAAGCCCCCGGCCGCGCGTGGCCGTACAAGTCGCTGAGCAACTGGTGGCGGTCGAGGCGGTAGCGTTTCTCGAACCGCGCGGCCAGCTCGTCGGGCATATTTTCGTGCAAATATTCTTGCACCAGCCGCTTGCCGAAGTAGCCGCCGCTGCCTTCGTCGCCCAGCCAGAAGCCCAGGCTGGGCCGCTGGTGCACAATGCGCTGGCCGTCGAACTGGCACACGTTGGCCCCCGTGCCGAGAATGGCGGCCACGCCCGGCTGGTGGCCGCACGCGGCCCGGGCGGCCGCCAGCAGGTCGGAGTCCACGCGCAACTGCGCCCCCGGAAAGGCCGTGGCCAACGCCCGGGCCACCTGGTCGTTTTTGTCGGACGTAGCGCAACCAGCACCATAATAATGCACCTCGTCGGCGGCGGGGAAATTGAGGGGAGGCAGTTCGGCCATCAGAATGCCTCTGATCTGCGCCTCGGTCTGAAAAAAGGGGTTGAAGCCCGTTGTCCTGCCCTGAAAAATCTGTCCATCGGCGTGGATCACCCGCCACTCGGTTTTGGTGGCGCCTCCGTCGGCAATTACGCGTACCATGCAGTTGTTTTGCGCGCCAAAATACGGGTTTTGCCCGAAAGCTAGCCGCCGATGGTGGACATAGACTCGGCGGCGGGCTGGCCCTGACGGCGCGCTTCGGCCTCGTAGCCGTCGCGGGGGCGTTGGGCGAAGGCCCGGCGCAACGCATCGGCGATGACCGCATCGGGCGAGCCGTCGCGCAGCAAGGCCCTGAGGTCGAGGACGCCCTCGTCGTAGAGGCAGGTCTTGAGCGTGCCTTGGGCCGTGATCCGGATGCGGTTGCAGGTGCCGCAGAACGTGCGCGTAAACGCCGCGATGATCCCCACCGTGCCCCGGTGCCCCGGAATCTGGTAGGAGCGGGCCGTGGCGTGCGGCTCGTCGGGCAGTTTCTGCATATCGGGAAAATGCGACTGGAGGTGATCCAGAATGCGCCCGTGGTGCCAGTGCAGCGTGGGGTAGTGGCTGCCTTCGCCGTTGAAGGGCATCTCTTCGATAAAACGCACGTCCACCGGATAGTCGCGGCTGAGCAGCGCCAGCGGCACCAGTTCTTCGATGTTTTGTCCGTCCATCACGACGGCGTTGATTTTGGTGCGGATGCCCGCCGCCACCAATTGCTGAAAGGTATCGAGTACGCGGGGCAACTCGTCGCGGCGCGTGATGCGATGAAAATTTGCTCGATCGAGGGCGTCGAGGCTGAGGTTGACCGAGTGTATGCCCATAGCCCGTAGCCGAGGCACAAACGGCCCCGTCAGCACGCCATTGGTGGTCAGGTTGATTTTTTCGATGCCCGGCAGGTGGGCTATGCGCTCCATAAAATCCATCAGGTCGCGCCGCACAAAAGGCTCTCCGCCCGTGATGCGCACCTTCGTGATGCCCATCTGGGCCAGCAGCCGCAACAGCCGCTCCATCTCTTCGAAGCTGAGCACTTGGTGGCGCGGCAAATAGCGGATGCCTTCGGCGGGCATGCAGTAGAAGCAGCGCAGGTTGCAGCGGTCCGTCACGGCCAGACGTACGTACTCGATGGGGCGGCCGTGGTTGTCGTAGAGGGTAGCAGGCATTGGAAATAATAGAAAATGCCTCGCTGCGGCACTTGCGCCAAAGTGCTTTTTGAAAATGCGGCAGCGAGGCGTACACGATCAGGCCATTGTGGCGGCGCGCGCCTGCACGGGGGCATCCGCAGCGGGCGAAGCGGCAGGCTTTACCTCTATGACGACCAGTTTAGAAACGGGCGTATTGCTCTTTTCGGCCACGCTGTTGACGGGCACCAGCACGTTGGCCTCCGGGAAATAGGTGGCTACGCACTGCCGCGGAATGTCGTACGCGACGATGATAAATCGCCGGGCCACCCGCTCCTTGCCTCCCGTGTAATTGAACAAGTCCACTACCTGGCCGGGCTGAAAACCAAGAGCCTCGATGTCGGCCGCGTGCATCATCACCACCCGCCGCTCGTTGAAAATGCCCCGGTAGCGGTCGTCGAGTCCGTAGATGGTGGTGTTGAACTGGTCGTGCGAACGGATGGTCATCATCATCAGCTCATCGGGGCGCAGGTTGTGCACGGGTGGTTCGTTGAGGGTGAAGTTGGCCTTGCCCGTTTTGGTCGTGCTAAAGTCGCCCACGCGCGAGCCGTTGGGTAGATAAAAACCGCCCGGCACGCGCACCCGCTCGTTGAACTGGTCGAAGCCGGAAATGGTCTTTTCGATGGCATCGCGGACGTGGTCGTAGTTGGTCACCATGTAGTCCCAATCAATGCGGGTACGGTCGCCGAGTACGGCCTTGGCCAGCCCGGCCACAATGGCTGGCTCACTCCTGAGGTGCTCGGAGATGGGCTGCAGGTTGCCCTGCGAAGAATGCACCACGCCCATCGAATTTTCGACCGTTACAAACTGCTGGCCGCTGGCCTGTACGTCCATGTCGGTACGGCCCAAGCAGGGCAGGATAATCGCCGTTTGTCCGTGGATGAGGTGACTGCGGTTGAGTTTGGTGGATACCTGTACGGTCAGGCGGCACTTTTCGAGGGCGGCGGCGGTGTATTCCGTATCGGGCGTGGCCGAAAGGAAGTTACCGCCCATGGCGAAGAAGACCTTGGCCCGGCCGTCGGCCATGGCCCGGATGGCGTCCACCACGTCGTAGCCATGTGCGCGCGGCGGCTCGAAACCAAACACACGCTTGAGACTGTCCAGAAACTCGGGTTTGGGACGCTCCCAGATGCCCATGGTGCGGTCGCCCTGCACGTTGCTGTGGCCGCGTACGGGGCAAGTGCCCGCGCCGGGCTTGCCGATGCTGCCCTTGACCAGCAACAAATTGACCAGCTCGCGGATGCTCTTGACGGCGTTGCGGTGCTGGGTCAGGCCCATGGCCCAGCAAATGATGATCTTGCGTTTGTCGGCCAGCATTTGCGCGGCGGCAATCACTTGCCCAATGGGCACGCCACTTTCCCGGGCCAAGGCTTCGGCGTCGTAGTGGCGCAGGTCAGCCAGAAAATCGTCGAAGCCCTGGGTTTTTTCCCGGATAAAGTCGTGGTCGAACACGGTGCCCGGACGGCGGTCTTCTTCGTCGAGCAACAGGCGGAGAATGGCTTTGATAAGGGCCACGTCGCCGTTGATTTTCACTTGCAAGAACAAGTCCGTCAGTGATGTGCCTTTGCCCAGCATATCCACCGGATCTTGCGGATGCTTGAAGGCCATCAGTCCCGCTTCGGGCAGGGGATTGATAGAGATAATCTTGGCACCCGCTTTTTTGGCTTTTTGCAGGGCCGAAAGCATCCGCGGGTGATTGGTACCCGGGTTCTGGCCCGTGATGATGATTACTTCGGCTTCGTAGAAATCTTCCAGTTTCACCGAGCCTTTGCCGATGCCTAACGTCTCGGACAAAGCCACCCCGCTCGACTCGTGGCACATGTTCGAGCAGTCGGGCAGGTTGTTGGTGCCATATTCCCGCACAAAGAGCTGGTAAAGAAAGGCCGCCTCGTTGCTGGTGCGCCCCGAGGTGTAGAAAAGCGCCTCGTTGGGCGAATCGAGGGCATTGAGTTTGTGGGCAATGGTGCGGAAGGCTTCGTCCCAGCTGATTTTTTCGTAGTGCGTTTGCCCCGGGCGCAAGATCATCGGCTCGGTGAGGCGCCCTTGCTGGCCCAGGTAATAGTCGGTTTTGCTGGATAGCTCTTGCACGGAGTACCGCTGAAAATAAACGGGGGTCACGCGGCGCGTGGTGGCTTCGTCACCGACTGCCTTGGCACCATTCT
>DAIMZG010000170.1:0-4356 GCA_036734065.1 Catalimonadaceae bacterium | reverse complement strand
GACAACGAGCAAGACCAGGATCAGGATCGGGTCACGCTGATGACCATCCACTCGGCCAAGGGACTGGAGTTTCGCAACGTGTTTGTGGTGGGGCTGGAAGAAAACCTGTTCCCCTCGCAGATGATGCTCAACAACCGCGAAGACCTCGAAGAAGAGCGGCGCCTGTTTTACGTGGCCTGCACCCGCGCCGAGAAGCGGCTGGTGCTCTCGTACGCCACCACGCGCTACCGCTACGGCAATTTGCACCATTGCGAGCCGAGCCGCTTTTTGCAGGAGCTCGACGCGGCTTATCTGCAAGCCACGCGCCGCTTTGGCAGCACCGGTGCGCCCAGCAACGGCAACAGCAATGGTGCCGACACGGCCCCGCGCACGGTACGACTGGCCAGCCAGATGGGGCGCAGCCGTACGGCCGCCCGCCCAACCCCCACCCGGCATCGGCTTTCGCCCAACTTCCGGGCCAGCGATCCGCACCTGCTCCGCGAAGGTATGCGCGTGGAGCACGCCAAGTTTGGCTTCGGGCAGGTGACCCACCTGGACGCGAGCGGCCCGGACAAGAAAGCCCGCGTGGCCTTCGAGCAAGTCGGCGAAAAAACCCTGCTGCTGGGCTTTGCCCGCCTGATGATTCACGAGAAATGAGGGTGGGTATTGCCGCTCTTTTATCAACACTACCTATGCAAATCAACACGGACATCCGGTTAGGCGACTGCCGCCAGGTGCTGCAGCAATTGGCCAACTACTCCGTAGGACTCATTTTCACTTCTTTGTCTTGCGTTGCGTTGATTAAAGACTGATTTCAAATGGAGAGTTTGCCTGACACACGCAAGCACAGAAAGTGAAACAGCGGATATATCTTGATACGTCTGTCTTCGGAGGCTATTTCGACGAAGAATTTTCTGAGCACACTGTTCCGCTTCTTAGCAGGGTAGAAAATGGGGAGTTCATCTTACTCTATTCGACAGTTACACAGGAGGAGCTCGAAAATGCTCCGATTAAAATCAGAAACCTTGTAAGAAGCCTCAGGGCCGATCACACCGAGTTTCTGGAAGTAACAGACGAGGTTATTGCCTTAGCAACTAAATACATTACAGAAAAGGTAGTTGGACAAACCAGTTTCGTTGACTGCTTACATATTGCCCTTGCAACCGTAAACAAATCGGACTTTCTAGTTAGTTGGAACTTCAAGCATATCGTGAATATGCAAAGAATTAGCGGCTACAACTCGATAAACATGAGGATGGGCTACAAGCTACTCGAGATTCGTTCACCCAGAGAATTTAAAAATTATGAAGACGACTGAAAAAACTTTTGATGCCGTAGCATTTATGCGTCAACAGAGAAAAGAATTGAGCGAAAGGCTTGCTGGCAAGAGCAAAGAAGAAATTTTACAATATTTTAAAAAAAGAAAGCAGCAAGCTACCACAAAACCCTCTAGACAATAGCTTTTGAATATCTTTTGATGATATTATTTTGGCTGCAATCTTGAGCACAGCTATTGCTTTTTCTTTGGATACTGTAGAATAATCGTCCAAGAACTCGTCCAAGGCTACACCATTTTTTAAATGGTCAAACAGCGTTTCTACGGGAACACGGGTTCCTTCGAAAACAGGATGACCGCCTAAAATTTCTGGATCTATAGTGATATATTCTTTAATGTTTTTCATAACACTAAAAACAATGATTTTGCAGTAAATCCCGTTTCTTTCTGCTATTGCCTAACATCGCCAGTAGCCATCAAATCGGGGCCATATTCGGGCAACAGCAGCCAGATCAATAAAATGAAAAGCGGTTTTCAGACGGCCAGGCGAGCCCTTCGTACCAGCGGAGGCCAAACGAACGTGGTGGCCGTCAACGGCTGCTGCTACTGTGCTACTCCCCCACAGCCGGCTCGTAGAACGGCGGGCGGGCGCCGGGGCGCAGGTCGGCCCGGCGGTAGCAAACGTGGTACAAAGTATCGCCCTGCGTGTAGGGCGATACGTAGCTGGCCGCTTGGCCCGGACGGGTGATCATGGCAAAGAAACCCTGCGGATTGTGGTCTATCCGCGCCCGGATGGCCGGGTCGTCCACCCCCTCGCCCACGTAGGAACGAATTTGCGGAAAGCGGGCCGCCAAGCCGGGCGACATGGTGCCCGACCGCATCACGCGCACCCGCACGGTGCCCTCCGCATCGGGCAAGGGCAAGGTCAGCACGGGGGCCTGCCGGGGAATCGGCGTGGATGCAAAGGCGGGCGCATCGGCCAGGTGTTCGTCAATGCGTGCCAAGTCTGCCCGTACCACCCGGTACTGCGCCAAGTCAAGGTCGGGACCCGCAGCGGGGGCCTGACTTACCGGTTGCCAGTATGCTTCTGCCATAGTGTCCATCCGGGACGAGCGACAAGCCATTTCGAAGAGAAATAGCATTCCCAACGCAACGGCCCAAACGTATCCGGCTACGCACCCCCGAAGTTTTTTTCTCGATTTCTCCATCTATTTTCGTGTTACCAAGCGTATGCACATGCGTAAAGCTCAGATAGCTTTTGCCCATCACCTATGAAAAACGCCATATTACTATTTTTTGGCCTGATGCTGCTTCCCTACGGAATACGCGCGCAACCCGCTCGTCAGCACCTGCGCGCCGAAAAGCCTTTCTACCAACTGTACGAGGCAGCCCCCCAAGCGGCCATCCGGGTACCGAAAGCCGCTTCGGCCGTGGTGCTCGAAGCCGACACGGCCACCCAGTTGGCTGGTAGCTTTGTCGTGGCCGAGGGCGATACGCTCTGGCTACAACCCGACCCTCACGACGAATCGCCCGATCCGGCCCGCCACCGCAGCGCCCTGCTGCTGCTACCCCCAGCTACTGCCGACTGGCGCTGGCACCCAGCCAAAGATCAAGCATTGGTGGCTGCTACTTTACATTGGCACGTGCTCTTTGCCCCTCCCCTGGCGGCCTCGCCTCCGGCCGCGGCGCCAGTCACCGAGGAGGACTGCACCGAGCCGCCCGCCGTACCGCAGTCGGTTTGGCGAGCGGGGCTGCCCGTACCCAACTACACCCGTGTGCTCCACACGGTTCGACATGTGGCCATTCATCATTCGGCCACCGACAATAATTTTACGGACTACCTCAACGTCGTGCGCAATATCTACCTGTTTCACATCCAGGTCAACAACTATTCGGACATGGGCTACAACTACCTGGTGGCCCCCGATGGCACCCTCTTCGCCGGGCGCGACCCGGGTGCCTTGCCGCAGGCAGACGTGATCGGGGCGCACTTCTGCTCGAAAAATACGGGTACGATGGGCGTTTGTCTGCTGGGCACTTTTACGGAAATTCCGCCGACTGATACGGCCTTAGGCACACTGGTGCGCCTTACCACCTGGAAACTCCACACCGAAAACCTCGATCCGCTGGCTAGTTTCCCGCACCCGGTGGGCGACCCGGAAGCCCAGCCCTTGGGCGTCATCGCCGGGCACCGCGACGGGTGCGCCACCGAGTGCCCGGGGGCGGCGACTTATGCGCTGTTGCCTGCCTTTCGGCTTACGGTAAATCAGCAGTTGACCACTTGTGCACCCACCTCCTTGCCCGTGACGCGTGCCGAAAACTGGCACGTGTTTCCCCAACCCGCCCAGCGTCGGCTGTCGGTGGTGCTGCCCGTGGCCGTCCAACTCCGTGCGGCGTACCTCACCGACGCCACGGGCCGTCAACACGCCCTCGACCTGCCCGGCGTGACCAATACTAGGCATGACTTCCGGCTGCCTGCCCTCCCGGCTGGCCTGTACGTGCTGGAACTGCGTACGGCCACTGCGCGCTACGCCGGGCGGGTGATCATCCAATAGATCACTGCGCTAGGCTTGCTGAATGCTGCGCAGTTTGCGGTACACGCCGCCGGGCTGTTCGCTGAGGGTGTCGTGCGTACCGCGCTCGACGATGCGCCCACCTTCGATCACCAAAATCTCGTCGGCATGGCGGATGGTGCTCAGGCGGTGGGCGATGACCAGCACCGTCCGGTGTTGCATGAGGTTGAGCAAGGCGGCCTGCACCATTTGCTCCGACTCGGGATCGAGGGCCGAGGTGGCCTCGTCGAGGATCAGGATGGGCGGGTTTTTGAGGATGGCGCGGGCGATGCTCAGGCGCTGGCGTTGCCCGCCCGACAGGCGCGTGCCCCGCTCGCCGATCACCGTGTCGTAGCCCTGCTCGGTCTCGACGATAAAGTCGTGGGCAAAGGCAATTTCGGCCGCCCTTTGCACCTCTTCGCGGGTGGCGTCGGGTTTGCCGAAAGCGATGTTGTGGAAGATCGTATCGTTGAACAAGATAGACTCCTGCGCCACGATGCCCAACTGGGCCCGCAGCGAGGCCAGCGTCAGGTCGCGGATGTCGGTGCC
>DAIMZG010000169.1:0-4359 GCA_036734065.1 Catalimonadaceae bacterium | reverse complement strand
AATGCCCAGCAGCACGCAACCCAGGGTCACGTAGCGCACATTCGGATCGTTCAGCCAGGAGGTCAATTAGTTAGTTAATTAGTAGATGAGTAGATGAGTAGATGAGTAGATGAGCGGATTTTGATGTGCTGATGTGCTGATGTGCTGATGTGCTGGTGTGTTGATGTGCCGATGTGGATGTATTGCGATCGAGCCAACCGACGATGGTAGAGACGCACAGCCGTGCGTCTTTGCCGTGCGCATTGCCAACGGTGTGCAAATGCGATGTACTAACATACGGATTGCCGAATGTGATCATATGATTTTGCGTCGCCTTCATAAGGGATTTTCCAAAAATTTCGTCCAGTCGCGGTGCGCCTGGTTAGACAGGCGCACGACCTATCATATCAACTGACTAGACGCACGACCGTGCGTCTCTACGGAAGACACATTTTCACATCTGCACATCTGCACACCAGCACATCAACTACACATCCATCATCTAATTATCTAATCAACTCATCATCTAATCAACTCTGCACACCAGACGCACGACCGTGCGTCTCTACGGAAGACACATTTTCACATCTGCACATCTGCACACCAGCACATCAACTACACATCCATCATCTAATTATCTAATCAACTCATCATCTAATCAACTACCCTTCGCGCAGGGGGAAGCGTTCGGTGCGCACCAGATTGGCCAGGTTAGACAAGGTGGTCAGGCGGCCGCCGTAGGTTTGCTGCAGCAGGTCGGCCCGAAACACCTCGGCCGTGGGGCCGGAGGCAATCAGGCGGGTGTTGAGTAAAATCATCCAGTCGAAATAATCGGCCGCCGTTTGCAGGTCGTGGTGCACCACCACCACCGTTTTGCCCGCCTGCCGCAGGTCGCGCAATAATTCCATAATGGCCGCTTCGGTGGCCATGTCCACCCCCGCAAAGGGTTCATCCAGAAAGTAGAGATCGGCTTCCTGCGCCAGGGCCCGCGCCAGAAACACGCGCTGCTGCTGGCCGCCCGAAAGCTGCGAGATCTGCCGCCGGGCCAGGGCGCTCATGCCCACCTTTTCCAGGCAGGCGGCCGCGATGGCCCGATCTTGGGCCCCCGGCCGCTGTCCGAGGCGGAGGCGTCCGTAGCGGCCCATCAGTACCACGTCGTAGGCCGAAGCCGGAAAGTCCCAGTCCACCGAGCTGCGTTGCGGCACGTAGCTCACACGCGCCCGCACCTCGCGCAGCGACTGACCAAAAAGGCGGACGTAGCCGCTGCTGAGCGGTACCAATTGCATGGCGGCCTTGATCAGCGTAGACTTGCCCGCCCCGTTGGGCCCGATGATGCCCGCCAGCACGCCGCCGGGCAGCGAGAGGTCGGCATCCCACAAGACGGGCTTGCGCTGGTAGCTTACCGTCAGGTCGTGCACCTCCAGGGCCGGGTTTTCTACTTGTATGATCATTTTTTGCTTGCTAAATAAGGCGATACCTCAACGCGAGACGTCAGCGCAGCCCTTCGACAATGGTACGTACGTTGTGATCTACCATACCGATGTAGGTGCCCGTCGGCGTACCGGGCGCGCCCAGGGCGTCGGAATAGAGCGTACCGCCGATGCGCACGGTGTGGCCCCGCTCGCGGCAGCCCTGCACGACGGCCTCCAGTGCCCGCGGCGACACCGACGACTCGACAAACACGGCCTTGATGCCCCGCTCGACGATAAAACCCACCAGCGACGAAACGTCCTGCACCCCGTATTCGGCCACGGTCGAAATACCCTGCAAGCCCCGCACCTCGATGTCGTAGCGGTCGCCGAAGTAGCTAAAGGCGTCGTGGGCCGTAATCAGCACCCGGCGTTCGGGGGGAATGGTGGCGATGGCGGCCGCCACGGCCGCGTCGAGCGAGTCGAGGCGCCGTAGGTAGGCGGCCGTCCGGCGGGCGTAGTCTTCGGCCCGGGTCGTGTCGAAGGCCTGCAGTTGCTGGCCCACGTAGGCGACGGAGGCTTTCCAGAGATTGACGTCGAACCAGACGTGCGGATCGAAGTAATAGGCTTCGCCCGCCCCCGTGCTGACGCCCGTGCCCACGCGGCGCAATTGCTTGGGATCGTAGCCACCCGAGGCGGGCACCACGTGCGTAATGCTTTTCATCTTGCCAAACAGCGCGCTCATCTTGCCTTCCAGGTGCAGCCCGTGGTAGCACACCACGTCGGCCGAGGTAAGGCGTTGCAAATCGCCCTGCGTGGGTTTGTAGAGGTGCGGATCTACGCCCGGACCCATCAGGGCCGTGACGGCAGCATCGTCGCCGGCCAGATGGCCCACCACGTCGGCCAGAATGCTGGTAGTAGCCAGTATTTGCAAGCGTCCGTCGGGATCATCGCCCCGGCCCGCAAAAGTTTCGGTGCTGGCACCCGTATCGGGTTGGCAAGCCAGCAGCAGGGCGAGCAGGCCGCCAAGCCCGCAATATCGTAAAAAAATAATCATCCTATTCGGTTACGTAAATGTTTTCGGTCACCTCGCGCGACACGCGCAAGGGCGGCTGGGTTTCAATCCGAATTTCGGCCGAGCCGTCGAAGTCTTCTTTGTGGAGCAGTTCGAGTTGGCTCCCAATCTGGATACCCACCTTGTCGAGGTATTGCAAGAACAGCGGCGTGGTTTCGCGCACGCCCACCACCTGTACCTGCGTGCCGGCGGGCATTTCGTAGAGCAGCCGCCGGGCGGGGGTTTGCACAAATCCCCGCGCGTCGGGAATGGGGTCGCCGTGCGGATCGAAGGCGGGATAACCCAAAAATTGATCGAGCCGCTCGATGAGCAGCGGCGACTGGATATGTTCGAGTTCTTCGGCCACCTCGTGCACCTCGTCCCAATTGAACTGCAGTTTCTCGACCAAAAACGTTTCCCACAAGCGGTGCTTGCGGATTACTTGCAGGGCGATCCGCTCGCCCGTTTCGGTCAGCCGTACGCCCCGGTACTTTACATAGTGTACCAACGATTTGGCCGCCAGGCGGCGCAGCATATCGCTCACCGAGGCGGGCTTGGTGCAGAGCCATTCGGCCAAGGCGTTGGTGGATACGTCGGCCTCCGGATCGGTGGTCAGGTGGTGGATGGCCTTGACGTGGTTTTCTTCGGCGTGGGTGAGTTGCATAGCAGCCAGTACAAGTAGCAAGGCAAAAATAAGATTTTTGGTTTACCTAAAAAAAAGATTAGCCACTAGTACGAGGCAGCAGGTCATAACTTTTTTGCAGCAACCGGTGGTGCTCGTCGGCTTCCCAGCGCACGGCCCGGTCGAGGGCTTCGGCCGAAACTTGGTAAAAGTTTTTGCTAAATAATTGGCGAATAGTATTGCTAATATCCGGAGAAAAATAATTAATGCTAAATCCGGCATCCCATTTTTGGCAAAAAGCTAACCAAAGCGGATTGTCCGGGATCAGCATCGGCAGGCGATAGGCGGCATATTCAAAAAGCTTGGTGGGCAAACAGTTTTCGGTGCTCGGATTGGGCCGATAGGGCACTAGCCCGCAGCCCGCTGCGGTAATCGCCGCTTCGATGGCGGTGTGCGGCACGGGCTTTTCGATGCCCTCTAGGCGAATGTAGGGCGCATCGGCCACGGCGGCCCGCAGTTGCGTGCGCACGCTGGCTTGGGCGGCGTAGCCGATCACGAGCAGTTCGAAGCGCGCGTCGTGGGCGTGCAGGGCTTTGGCTAGTGCCACGGCCTCGAAAACGCCGTAGTGGGCCGCGATGGTGCCGCTGTAGAGCAGCCGAAAGCGCGGGTTGGTTTGCGCCGTTGGTTTGTTTTTAAAATCCCCCGATGGTTTGTATTTGTTCTCCAGAATCGTACTTTTATCACGGGTGAAACCAAACTCTTGCGCGTAGCCCCGCTCGGCCAGAAAGTAGTGGTCGTGCAGGGGGCGGGTCAGGTATTCACCCAAGCGGATGAGGTTGCCCAGCCCCCAGCCCAGCCCCCGCGGATAGATGCCCGACTGGGCCACATTGCGGAAGTAGTTCTCCTGCACGTCATAGCATATTTTCGCGCCGAACAAGATTTTGTAGAAGCACGTAACTGCCTGTAAATCAGGGGTTTGATAGATGATCAGGTCAGGCTTTACTCGAAGCAGAAATTTGCAATAAACCAAGTTGCTTGCCCACCGCCGCCAGCTCAGCCGACCGAAGGCCGGGCGTCGCCAAACGCGCAAATGAGGGGGGAGCGGAGGGAGCTGGCCCGCCTGCCCGAAAAGATAGACCGTACAATCCGCGCGGCTCAGTAGCGTTAAAGCCATTTTTTTATACATTCGCGGGTCGCTGACGGGCTTAAGTACCGAGGCCAGTACGATGGTCTTGTGGGCGTTATTCGACACATTCTTTGTATTTATTGGCAAATAGATTATTATTTATGGAAAT
>DAIMZG010000168.1:0-4362 GCA_036734065.1 Catalimonadaceae bacterium | reverse complement strand
ATTTATAGTTTGACAATCAAAACCACTTTATGGGCCGATCGCAGGAAACCTTCAGTAAAAAGGAAAAAGAAAAGAAAAAGCAGCTCAAAAAGCGCGACAAAGAGCAACGCAAAGAAGAACGGGCGCGCAATAGCCGTGATGGCAGCAATCTCAACGAGATGATTGCCTACGTGGACGACAACGGAAACATTACCAACACGCCGCCTGACCCTACCCGGAAAAAGACGGCTGCCAAGGCCGAAGATATTCAAATTGGCGTGCCGCGTCAGGCACCCACCGAACCCGAAGACCCCATTCGGCGCGGTACAGTCACTTTCTTCAACGACTCCAAAGGCTACGGTTTCATCCGTGATGCCGCTTCGCAGGAAAGCATCTTTGTCCACGTCAACGGCGTAACCGAGCCGATTGCCGAGCAGGACAAAGTAGTCTTCGAAATCGAGATGGGCCACAAAGGTCCCAACGCTGTCCGGGTGCGCATTGACAGGTAGCACCGAGCTGTATACACTAAGAAGGCACCACTTTCTGCGGAAGGTGGTGCCTTTTTTTGTGAGGTGATTGCCTGAGATAGCTCAGTCGCCGAAAAGATTGGCAACATCCAGCACCAAACCGGGCAGCATGCCCGAGGTCACGGTGCCCGCCTGCGCCGCAAAGGCCCCCAGTTCGTAGGCACCCTCGGCGTAGCGATACACCTCCACGGACTGGTTGTTGGGATCTACGAGCCAATATTCCGGCACCTGAAAGCGTGCGTAGAGTTTCATCTTGTCCACCCGGTCGCGGACGATGGACGAAGGCGAGATTACCTCCACCACCAAATCGGGTGCCCCCCGGATGCCGTCGTCCGTCACGATGCCCGACCGCGCCGCCGAAACAAAGAGCAAATCGGGCTGCGGCGCGTTGTGCTCATCGAGGAACACGTCGAGCGGCGCGAAAAAAACCTGTCCGACAGGATGTAGCTGAAGATGGCTACGAATGGCAAAGGTCAGGTTGAGCAGCACCCGCTGGTGCCGGGGCGAAGGGGCAGCCTTTTTCACGATTTCGCCCTCGATGAGTTCGTAGAGCAAATTGTCGTCGGCCTCCAGTTGGCGGTATGCCGCATACGTGACAGGCTGAGGAAGTACGGTGGACATAGGCAAGCTGGCATTTTTACATCTTCCTAAAATACGAAAAACTACCGGGGCTACCCTACTCTTTCACAAATCGGCCGTGGTAGGGCAAATCGGCGCCCGTCAGGCGAAACACATACACGCCCGTGGGCAGCGCCTGCACATTCACTTCGGCATCAGCGCTGCGCAACACTTGCCGACAGACCACGCGCCCCGTCAAGTCGTAGGCGGTGAAAGTGCCCGCACTGGCACCCCGCAGTTGCAGGCGATCGCGGCACGGATTGGGGTACACCTGCACCCGCACCGCCTCGGGGAGTTGCAGGCTCGTGATGGTCTGGTCGCGCACGACGGTGGCCGTTTTGGTGATCCAGTTGGCCGGATCCACCTGAATGCCCACCACCGTGGGCGACAGTGCGAACGCGTGGGTCTCCGCATTTTGGGTCGGCGCTATCACCAGCAGCGTATCCACGCCGTTGCTGCGCCGCACGCGGTAGGTAACGGGCGTCGTGAACAGACTCGGCACGCTGCCGCTCGTGGTCTGCGTAGTTTGCAAAATGAGCTGCCCGGCGTCGTAGTTCCAGCGTACCTGATAGCGGGGATAGCCCTCGCCGTAGTACCATTCGTCGAAAAAGGTAGTCAGGTCTTGGCCCGCCGTGGCGGCCACCGCGTCGCGGAAGTCGTTGCCTGTGGCCGTACCGTTGCCAAAAGTGTTGAGGTAGGCCCGGCAGCCCGCAAAAAAGGCGCTATCACCCACTACGTAGCGCAGGGTGTGCAAGATGGCCGCACCCTTCAGGTACGAGCGGTCGTAATTAAAAATGCGGTTTACGTTGTTGGAATCGGCCACGAATACGCTACCCGTCGGCGCAAAATTGACGATGCGCCCCTGCGTACTGGCCAGCCAATTGGGGGCCGTGTTGGGCAAAAGGGCCTCGCGGGCCAGGTATTCGGTGTAGGTGGCAAAGCCTTCATTCACCCAGATGTGCGCCCACGTCCGGCACGTGACGTGATCGCCAAACCACTGGTGACCCAGTTCGTGGGCCGTCAATCCAAAATCGAAGGTGCCCTGCGTGGTCATGGTCTGGTGCTCCATGCCGCCACCCAGCGGGGCCATGCTGTGGCCGTATTTCTCGGCGGCAAACGGATACGGCCCGAACCGATCCGCGAAAAACTCGAGCATATCGGCTGTGATGTCAATGCTGTTTTTCCAGAACGGCAGCGTGGCCGGGTTGTCGTACACGTAGTTCTGGATCAGCACCGAGTCGCTGTTGGCCGGATAGGCGTAGAAGCTGTAGTCCACGTAGCGGCCTACGGCCAGCGAAACCAGGTAATAGGCAATCGGGTAGCGCGACTGCCAATCGTAGCGGATGCGCCCGTCGGGTAGGGGCGTGCTGGCCACCAGCAGGCCATTCGATCCGGCTTTGTTGTTGTCGCTGGTGGTGATGGAAACGAACACCGAATCGGCCTTGTCGGGCAAATCTTGCTTGCAGGGCCACCATTCGTAGGCCGAGAAGGGCTGGCTGAGCGTCCAGGTGATGCGGTTGCCCCAGGCCCCGGACGTGCCGTTGGAGATGCCATTGCCGATGGCCGCTGAAGCTCCACTGGGTGGCAGTCCCCCATAATAGATGCGGGCTTCGAAAGTCTGGCCGCTGTCGAGGGGTGTGGTCGAGGTGGCCGTGGCGTCGCCCCCGGCGCGGGTCACTACGGCGGGCACGCCGTTGATCAGCACCGAGTCAATGGCCAGGTTGGGGTGCAACTCGAAGCCAAAAGCCGCCAAGGGCGCCAAGGTTACGGCGCGCGTTCGTACGTGGCCGCTGATGGCCGTGGAAGTGCGCTCGACGGCCACATCGAGGTGGTGGAACGTGACGTCGTACTGGCGCATGAGGGCCAGGTGCTCCGCCGTGGTTTGGGCGGTGGGCGTCTGTAGGTGCTGGTGGTGGTAGGCGCAATCGAAGGCGGCACAGGCGGCGTCGGAGATGGGCTGTGCCCACGCGGCGCAAGCTATTCCGACCGTACATAATAAGCTCAGTAAGGTTGTCTTCATCGGGGAAAGATACTGTTTTCTGGGGTGACCTTCACCCCCACTGCCTACTATTCCGGGCGCACTTTGGCCGCGATACCGTTCTTGACAACCGTTTCCTGCGGCTTGCCCCGGTAGCGCACACTGCCCGCCCCCGAGGCTTCGGCGTCTAGCTGTTCGGTCACGTACAGCCGGGCCGAGGAGGCGTCTTGCGCGATTACGTCGGCCGTGCGCACCCGAAATTCCCGGGCTTTGAGGCTGCTGGCATCTTGCAGACGGGCCGTCAGTTGGTTGCCCTCACCACGCAAGGTCAGGGTCGCGGCATCTTGCAAAGTCGCCCGAAGTTGCCTCACACGGCCGCGCAGGTGAGCTACGGCGGCGTCGGATAGTAGAAGGGAGAGATCGTCATAATCCGCATCATAGAGGTCGGCGCGGGCGGCGTCTTCGAGTCGGAGCCGGACGAGGTGAGGGAGACGTACCACCACCCGCACGCGCTCATCGCGCCAACCACGACCAAACCAAGGGCCGCGATCCAGCGAAAAACTGATTTCTTTTCCATTTTGATCAATTTTTAAAAGGTCCATTTTGCTTTCATCTCCTTCCACACGCATGCTGAATTTTTCGCCCTGACGGATCTCGATCTGCAAGGCATCCTGCACGCGGATGGCCTCGAAGTCGCGCAGGTTGGCGGGCATGTCTGCTCCCTCCTCTTCAGATGCCGAAAGCGGCATTGGGGTTGCACCTTCTTCGGCACAGGTGAGGCAGCGCAGCCCCTCTTGTTCGGAAAATTGCCACGTATTGCCCGCCAGGTGGCGCGTGCGGTAGCCCGCCGGGGTCAGGGTGCGGTAGAGGATAGCCGCCAACGCGGGCTCCATCCGGAAGGGATGGCCGTAGGGCACCTCCAGCCGCAGGTGCACGCGCTGGCCCCGAAGGCGCGCCCCTTCGCGAAAGGTGGGCCGATCGCCGAAGGCCAGGCCCGAATCGGCGGGTGTCACGGCGTAGGCCACCATCGCGGCAAACTGATCGCTTTCGTCGGCGTCGCGTCCGTAGGCGCTCACCGTTTGCGTCAACCGGAAGTCAGTCCCGGCATGACCCGCCAGGGTAAGGCGCACCTGGTCGTGGTCGCCGTGCGATTTGCCGCGACGCTGCGCGCGCTGCAGTTGGAAAAGACTCTCCTGCGCCGTTACCGGATAGCTAGCCACTTCGGGCTGACCGTCGTAGCGCTCCCACTGGCCGCTAAAG
>DAIMZG010000167.1:0-4369 GCA_036734065.1 Catalimonadaceae bacterium | reverse complement strand
TCTTCGAGCTTGTCGAGGATGGCGCGGTCGAAAATAAAGAGGGGCAACACGGGCAAGCCACTCTGCAAGGCGTGGTAGAGCGCTGCCTGGTCCTGATAGCGCAGGTCGCGGCGCAGCCAGCAAATGGCGATGGATTCGGGCATAAAAACAAAGTTAGTCAGTCTGTAAAAAGCAACTCTTTGGGCCGCTGAAGGTTGCCGCCGGGCGCGTCCGACTGAGATAAATACAAATTGTGGAACACTTGATTTTTAAGTTTCACGCGGAAAACCTTACTTTGAAGGAAAAGCAATCCATCTCTTACTTTTGCCCTCCCGATGCAGCAGCCCACCCGACCGGACGCGTTCGAAAATGTGTACTTCATCGGGGTTGGTGGCATCGGAATGAGTGCCCTGGCCCGGTATTTTTCGGCTTTGGGCAAGCAAGTGGCGGGCTACGATCGCACCCCGACGGAACTCACCGCTGCCTTGCAGCGCGAAGGTATCGCCGTTGATTTCGAGGACGACGTGGCCCGTATCCCCGCCGGGTTTCTCGGGCAGCCGGACCGCACGCTGGTGGTCTATACGCCCGCCGTACCGACCGATCACGCCCAACTAACGTACCTGCGCGCCCAGGGCTTGGCCGTGTGCAAACGCGCCGAAGTGCTGGGGTTGCTCACCCACGACCAGCCTACGGTGGCCGTGGCCGGTACGCACGGCAAAACGACGACCTCTTCGATGGTGGCTCACCTGCTGCGGGCTGCCGGACGCAACGTAACGGCCTTTTTGGGCGGCATCAGCCGCAACTACGACAGCAACTTGCTGCTGGGACAGCCCAGCGCCGCCGACCACGTCATGGTGGTGGAAGCCGACGAGTACGATCGCTCTTTTTTGCAATTGCAACCCACTGTGGCCGTGATCACCTCGGCCGAAGCCGATCACCTCGATATTTACGGCGAAGAAAGCGCCCTGCAAACGGCTTTTGCCCAGTTTGCCGACCGCACCCAACCCCGGGGCCACGTGCTGCGCCGGGCGGGCCTGGGCTTGCCCCATCCCCGCGCCGACCTGACGGTGGCTGAATACGGTGACGACAGCGACCACCGGCTCGAAAATGTGCACGTGGCCGGTGCCCGCTTCGTGGTGGATATGGTGATGCCCGGCCTGGCCCTGCGGGCTGTTCCGTTGCGGATGCCGGGCCTGCACAACGCCGAAAATGCGCTGGCAGCGGCCGTGGTGGCGCGCCATTTGGGCGTACCGTCCGAACTGATCCGGGAGGGACTGACCAGCTACGCGGGCGTGCGGCGGCGCTGCGAGGTGCGCTGCGAACGGCCCGGCGCGGTGCTCATTGACGACTACGCCCACCACCCGACCGAAATTGCGGCTTGCCTGCGGGCCGTCCGCACCTTGTACCCCCATCAGCCCCTGACGGTGGTGTTTCAGCCGCACCTTTTCAGCCGCACCCGCGACTTTGCGGCGGGCTTTGCCCAAAGCCTGTCGCTGGCCGACGAGGTATGGCTCGTACCGATCTACCCGGCCCGCGAGGCCCCGCTGCCCGGGGTGAATTCGGCCTTGCTGGCCGAAAAAATTACGTGCCCCGTGCATTTGTTCGACGGGCTGGCGGCCGTGGTGGCGCGGGTAGGCCAGGCACCGCCGCCATTGCTGGTAGTGCTGGGGGCGGGCAGTATAGACCAATTGCCCGACCGATTGCAGGCGCAGCAATGCTACACCGAAAAAATGGCTTCCCGGACGCTCCCCGCGCACAAATCAAATTGATTTGCGATGAGTTGCGACCTGGCCATGTAAAATTGATAGCTTTAACCAACACTCTGTAAAACCCCGCGTAAAGTGCATGAAAACGGCCCAGAGGAAAATTTTGGCACAATGGACGGGCGGGGGAATAGCCATTTTTCTGCTGCTGTTTTTTGTGGAAAAAAAACAAGCACAACGGCTTTGTGAAAATATTTACGTGCAAGTAGATAATCATTTTGAGAATCACTTTATTGACGAGCAAGATTTGCGGCGTCAGGTGACCGCTGCGCAGGAAGATCCCCTGCTGGGGTCGCCGAGTCGCACGGTAAATCTCCGCCACGTAGAAGATCACCTTAAAAAGCACAGCTTTGTCCGCACGGCGCAGGTATCCCGACGGCTCGACGGCAGTTTGCACGTACGGGTGGTGCAGCCCCGGCCCATTGCCCGTTTGCTCTACCCGCAGCAAGAAGACCAGTACCTGAGCGAAGACGGCGAATTGCTGCCGCTCTCACCGCGCTACACGGCGCGGGTGATGCCCGTGGCGGGTTATTCGCCGGCCGACGCATCGCGCCCCGATTCGCTCGTGGCTCCGCTCCACGCCTTGTTGTATTACGTTTATCACGACCGGTTCTGGCGGGCCCAAATTGCCGGTATCGAGATAGACAGCAAAGGACGCCTGACCTTGCTGCCGCAAGTAGGCCAAGAACGAATTGAGTTCGGAACGCCCGAACAGTTTGAGAAGAAATTTGAGCGGTTGGCTGTGTATTACAAACACATCCTGCCCCTCAAGGGATGGAATCACTACGAGCGAATTAACGTCGCTTTTGAGAACCAAATCATCTGTGAATAATACCGACTATGCAGAAAGATAAAATCGTGGTAGGCCTCGACATTGGTACCACTAAAATTTGCGCCTTGGTAGGGCGCGAAAACGAATACGGCAAGCTGGAAATACTCGGCAAAGGCGAGGCGCCCTCCGAGGGGGTCGTGCGCGGCTCCATTGCCAATATTGACAAGACGGTGTCGGGTATCCTGAAGGCCATTCAGGAAGCAGAAGGCCAGGCCGATATCACCATCGAGGTGGTTAACGTGGGCATCGCCGGGCAACACATCAACAGCTCGCTGCACCACGGCAGTATCACCCGTGGCTCCAACGAGAACGAGATCACCGTCAGCGACGTGCGCCGCCTGCACAATGACATGTACCGCACGGTCATCCCGCCTGGCAACGAGATTGTCCACGTGGTGCCCCAAGACTACACGGTGGACTTCGAATCGGGGATCAAAGATCCGGTGGGCATGTCGGGCGTACGCATTGAGGCGGATTTCAACGTGATCACGGCCAATACCAACGCCCTCAAAAACATTGAGCGCTGCGTACACAAGGCGCGGCTCGAAATTGACCAGCGGGTGCTCGAACCCATCGCCTCCAGTTTGTCGGTGCTCACCGACGAAGAAAAGGAGGCGGGCGTAGCCCTGGTGGACATTGGCGGCGGCACGACTGACATCACCGTTTTCTATGATAACATCATCCGCTACACGTCGGTAGTGCCCTTTGCGGGCAATATCATCACTTCCGACATCAAGCAGGGCTGCATGGTGATGCAAAATCAGGCCGAACTGCTCAAGATGCGCTTTGGTCGGGCCATGTCCGAACACGCCCGCGAGAACGAGATCGTTTCCATCACGGGTTTGCGCAACCGTGCGCCCAAAGAGATTTCGGTCAAGAACCTGTCCTATATCATTGAGGCCCGTATGGAAGAGATCATCGAACTTATTCACCGCGAGATCATCTATTCCGACTACGAAAATCGCCTGGCGGGGGGCATCGTCCTGACGGGTGGCGGCGCCTTGCTGCCCCACATCGCCGATTTGTTCGAATACATGACCGGCTTGGACGCCCGCATCGGGCACCCCGTCGAGCACCTGGGGCGCAGCAAAATAGACGAGATCAAAAGCCCGGCTTACGCCACGGCCGTGGGGCTGGTGCTCTCGGGCTTCCGCTCGGTGGACAGCCGCGAAAACTTCTACGCCAAGCGCACCACCCCCGAAATTGAAAACCGCGGACGCGGCGAGCGGCCTGGGGGGCTGTTTTCCCGCTTCGGCGATCGGATGAAGGGCCTCCTTATTGACGGCATGGACGATAAGTCCGAATACTGACAACAGCACTATGACAACGGATACCTCTTATAAGTTTGACCTCCGCCCGGCCCACAAATCCATCATCAAAGTGATCGGCGTGGGCGGCGGCGGCAGCAACGCGGTGAACTGGATGTACAACCAGGGCATCAAAGACGTCGAGTTTGTGGTGTGTAACACCGACGCGCAGGCCCTGCGGGGCAGCCCCGTGCCCAACACCCTGCAAATTGGCAATGGCCTGACCGAAGGGCTGGGCGCAGGGGCCAACCCCGAAAAGGGACGCGACGCGGCCATCGAAAGCCAGGATCAGATTGAGGAATTGCTCAGCGAAGGCACCAAGATGGTGTTCATCACGGCCGGCATGGGCGGAGGAACGGGTACGGGTGCTGCTCCCGTAATCGCCAAAATTGCCAAAGACCTCGGCATCCTGACCGTCGGCATCGTGACGGCGCCCTTTGGTTTTGAGGGCAGAAAAAAAACGCAGCAGGCCATGCTGGGCATCAGCG
>DAIMZG010000166.1:0-4487 GCA_036734065.1 Catalimonadaceae bacterium | reverse complement strand
TGTTGCACCCCACCTCGGCCGTGTGCGGCCTGCCCAAGGCCCCGGCGCTGGCCTTTATCCGCGCCCACGAAACCTTCGACCGGGCCCTCTACAGCGGCTTTCTGGGGCCCGTCAACGTGAACAATCGTACGGATCTGTTCGTGCACCTGCGCTGCGCCCAATTGCAGCCCGGCCGGGCTTGGCTCTACGCCGGGGCGGGCATCACGGCCGACTCGGATCCCGACAAGGAGTGGCACGAAACCGAACTCAAGACCCAGACCCTGCACCGCGTGCTGGTTTCGGCCTGAATATTGCCGTTCGGAAGTGGCCCTGTCCGCCTTCGGGCGGCGGCGCCTGGCTTTCCGTTCTGATTATTTACGTCTGATAATTTTATGAAAAAGTTTCTTTCTTTCTGGGTATTCCTGATGGTTGCCCTCTTGTTCCAGACTTGTCGTGGCCCCGAAGGTCCGGTTGGCCCGGCGGGGTTTCCTGGCCCTCCTGGCCCTCCCGGCTCTCCTGGCCCTCCCGGTCGCGATGGCTCCGACTTTGTAGCCGAAGTGTTTGAAGTGAGGGTTGACTTTCGCGCCGACGAAAACTTCGCCGTGTTTTTCGAACTGGATCCGCCCATGTTCGAGGGAGACAAACTGCTGGCCTACCTGCTCTGGGAAGACGACAACGGCAAGGATATATGGCGGCCCATGCCCCAACTGATCTTTCTCGATCAGGGCACGCTGCAGTACAACTTCGACTTTTCGTTCGAAGATTTTTCCTTCTTTCTCAATGCCAACTTTCCCCTTACCACCCTTTCGACGGCCTGGACCAACGCCCAGACATTCCGGGTGGTAATTGTGCCCGGCGCCCTGCGGGCCGATACCGACGACTACGAGGCCGTGATGGCCCTGCTGGGCAAAACCGAAGCCGACGTGCGGCGCCCCGACTTGCGGCGCCTGACGGCCAAGGAGGCCCAATCGGGCCCGCGCTGAGTTTGGTCACGTGCAGGTACTTAAAGTCTGTTTCCCGGAGGGGAGACAGACTTTTTTTGTTCGGACACCCCACAAAAAAACCGCCGACGCACCACACGCCGACGGCTTTCCATCAATCAAAACAAGACGTTTGCGGGCGGGCTAGTTGAGAAAGCCCCGCAGCCCGACGATAAAGTTGCGGCCCGGCGCGGCAATGCCCGTCGAGTAGTGGCGGTAGCGCAGGTCGGTGATGTTTTCCACACCCGCGTTGAGTTGCAGGTTGGGCGTTATTTGGTAGCTGGTCATCAGGTTGAGCGTAGCCCAGGATTGGAAGAAGGCCCGTCCCTGTTCGTCAAGAGGGTAGATTTCACGCTTGTCCTCTTCGTAGGGCGAAAGCTCTTCGGCGCTGATGCCCCCGTTGTAGAGGGCGAAAAGCTCGACCCGCACGCGCCGCCGTTGGTAGATCAGGTGCGTACCGCCGAACAGCGGCACGGCAAACCGGGCGCGGACGTCGGGCGCATCGCCGTCGTTTTCGTCAGACTCCGTGCCCATCGTGTAGGTCAGGTCGGAGCGCAGGCGCAGGTCGCGCAGCAACTGGAGGCGCACCGAAAAGCTGGCCCCGTACATGTTGACCTGGTCAATGTTCTGTACGGCCAGCACCTGGCTCAGCTCGTCGTTGAAGATGATCGAGTCCTGTCCCCCAAGCTGAAATGGGCGTCGTACGAGCGCGTTGTCGAGCAAGGTGTAGAAGGCGTTGACTTCGAACTGCACGTTGCGATCCACCACGTACACAAAACCACCTTCTATGTTGTAGGAATACTCGCTGGTCAGGTCGTCGTTGGGGACCACCACCTGACCCGCATTGCGGTCGAAGGTTTTGGCCACGTCGTCGAGTGCGGGCGAGCGAAAGCCCGTAGCGCCGTTGAGGCTCAGCAGCAGGTTTTGGGTGGGGCGATAGGTGAAGCCGAGCGAACCGCTGAGCGCGCCCGTGTTGATATCGAAACGGTTGAAGGGCAGTTCGAGAAAGGTCGTATCGAGGGTACCTTCCAGAAGGGTTTGCGTGTAGCGTGTGCCGGCCAGCAGCGTAAACTGTGGCGACAGCTCGGCTTTCCAGCTTGCGTAAGCCGCGTAGGCCTGCCAGGTGGCGCCGTCCGGGTAGCGGGTCTGGATGGGTTCGGTTTCGTTGGTGACAATATTGCGTTCCGTGGCTTCCGACGTGTTGCGGTTGTGCAGGGCCTCCACGCCGTAGTTGAGGGTATGAATGCTGGCCAGCCGCTTCTCAAAGTCCAGGTTGGCCGACAGCACATTGACCCCATCTTGCTGGGTTTGGCGGTCGTCACGGCCGAAGTTGCGCTCAATCCGACTTTCCTGGTAGAACTGGTGGGCCAGCGTGAGGCGGGCCTGGTCGTAGAGACGGCCATTGCCCTGGTGGTTCACCGTCAGGTTGTTCATAATCCAGTTCTGCGGGCCGTAGAACCACTCGGCCGTCCGGAATTGTCCGTTGCGTGTGCGCAGGTAGCGCTCGTAGCGCGGCACATCCGATCCCGTCGAAACGTGCAGGCCGTACTGAAAGTCTAGCCGACTGTTGGGCTGAAAGCGCACTTTTTGCATGACGTTGAGCTGGTTGAAGCCCGTCGGCGTTTGCACCTCCGGGTTGGGGTTGGCGCGCACGGTGTCGCGGTTGCCCACGCGCGTCTGGATAAAAGGCCGGAGGTACTGCTCGGTTACGTCCGGCCCGCGCGAGCCCATCCGGAGGTCGCCAAACTCGTTGAACGTGACGGCCGTCAGCGCGGCCCAACGCCGTCCGCTGAAGCCCACGTGCAGGTGGCCCATCCGCTCTTCGCTGGCCGAAGCGTAGCGCGTAAAGGCTTCGCCCGTCACGCGGGTGCCTCCGCCGGGGTTGAGTTGGGGCGTCAGGGTGCGAAAGCTCATCACCCCGCCGATGGCGTCGCTGCCGTACATCACCGAAGCCGGACTCATGATCACCTCGGCTTGCTCCATGTGCTGGGCGCCCAGCGTGATGATGCTCTGTAGGTTGCCGCTGCGGAAGATGGCATTGTTCATTCGCACGCCGTCCACCACAATCAGCAGGCGATTGCCCGCAAAGCCGCGGATGATGGGGCTGCCCCCGCCCATCTGGCTTTTCTGGATGTACACCTCGTTGCTGAGTCCGATCAGGTCGGCCGTGGTTTGCGGGTGGCGAAAGTTGACTTCGCGGCGGTCAATGGTCAGCACCCGGGCGGGCAACTCGCGGCGGGGCTGTTCCCAGCGCGTGGTGGCCACCACCACTTCGTCGAGGGTGACCAGGTCGTGGCGCAGGGCCAAGGCAAAGCCACGGTCGCGGAGCGAGGCGTAGGTCAGGGTCTGTTCTTCAAAACCCGGCCGGGCGATGGTTACCGGGGTTTGGTCGTCGAGGGTGGGCAGGGTGACCTGTCCGCGCAGGTCGGTCATGTAGGTTTCGTTGGGCACCTGAACCCGGACTTTTTCGAGGGGCACTAGATTTTGTTCGTCGCGGACGACGAGCGTGTTTTGGGCACACACGGCCCCGTAGCCCAGCCAAAGGGCACAGCAGAGTAATAGCTTTCGCATGAGAAAATGAGTGTAGAATGGAGATAAAAGGAAACGCGTGCGTACGGATTCGTGCAGCCGACAACCTGGATAATAAATAATGGTCTAGCGCAGTCGGCAGGGACACACGTCAGGCGTGGAACCGGCCGATCAGCACTCGGAAGTAGCACTGGTCAGGCGTAGGTAGAACCAAACAGCACGAAGGGAGGAAATCAGGCCACGCGCGGCGGCCGCTTGAGGCGGGCGGTGTGGCCAGCGGCCAGCGGCAGGGTGCGCTCGGCCGGGCTGGGGCTGACGAAAGACAGCCAGTGGGGTGGGCACGTCAGCCGTTGCGTAGGCAAGTACTCGCGCAGCAAGGAGGCCCAAGCCAGCAAGGGCCGGGGGCGGGCATCGTCATCTTGCGCCAGGCGGTCGAGGGTACGGCGGTAAAAACCCGACCACAAGTCCGACTCAATCTCGTCGAGCACGGCCAGGCAGAAGAGCGTGTCGTACCGGATTTCGTGCTCGAGCAAGTCGTAGTTGGCGTGCTGATAGCGAATCTCGTCGTCTTCGAGCCAGCGCAACTGCGGGTGATTGAGGGGAATGGCCAGCGGCACGGCGGCCGCAGCGGCCTGCACGGGGTCGTAATTGCGGGCTTCGAGGTGGCGCACGTAAAGCACCTTCACCCGGAAGGTGAAGTAGTGCAGGCTGCCTTGGTAGAGGAGCAGCCCGGCCAGAAAATAGGCAAGCAAACGTGCAGACACGGTGGTGGCCATTAGGGCGCAAAGATATCGCGCAAGATGGCGGTAAATTTTGCAAGAGAAGCGATACAAAAGTGTCAAACTGCTCGGGATCGCCGATACGAATGTGCTACTGTCCACATGCCCCGGCCATAACCGGGCGCAAGTACCGAATCTGGTATCACCAAGAACCGGCTTTGTCGCTTTGACGTTGCGCCCGAGACTTTTACCTTTGTGGCTATGCGTATTTTCCGCTCCG
>DAIMZG010000165.1:0-4530 GCA_036734065.1 Catalimonadaceae bacterium | reverse complement strand
GTGGTGCTCGACGAACTGATCCTCAAGTTGGTGCAGTTGCTTTCGGCCAAAGACGACAAGCGCAAGTTCCGGGTCTATCCCGTACGCGACGACCTCTTCGAGTCGGACCGCATCGAGTTTGAAGCCGAGGTGTACAATGACCTCTACGAACGGGTCGTCAACCAGCCCATCGAACTGCGCGTAACCGACCAGGCCGGACAAACCCGCAAGTTCTCGTTCGTGACCGGACCGGGGAGCAGCCGTTTCAGCATTGGCACCTTGCCCCAGGGTATCTACCAATACGAAGCCAGCACCCAACTGGCGGGGCAGCGTGCGCGCAGCCGGGGCGAGTTCAAGGTGGACAAGTTGGCCCTCGAGGCCCTCAACGTGACGGCCGACCACAACCTGCTCCGGACGCTGGCCGAGCGCAGCGGCGGTACTTTTTTGCCCGTAGGCGAACTGAGCACGCTGGCGGATTATTTTCAGGCGCAGCGCCCGCGCGACATTGTGCGCAGTTCGGAGGAGCGCCGCGAGATTATCGAACTGCGCTGGCTCTTTTTCGTGCTGCTGGCCCTGGTGTCGGTCGAGTGGTTCGTCCGCAAATATACGGGCGGCTACTGACTAGCTGCGCGTGATACGGGCCTTGTATTCCCAGACTTCGAGGATGTCGGCGGCCATGATCACGTCGGGCTTGTAGATCGGATTTTCCGATTCGATGATGACGGCCCCGCGCTTCTTGACGGCGTTGACGCAACGCTTGATCAGCACCCCTTCGCGGCAAACGAGCACGTACACCTGGCCGTCGCGCATGGCCTCGAACCGCTCGACGAAACCGCAGATGGCCAAATCGCCAGGCAAAATGAGCGGATACATGCTTTCGCCTTCCACCTCGAAGATGCGGTAGGTGCCATTGGCAAAGCCCGGCAGGCTATACGAAGGCAGCTCGCCCACAAAGGCCGGATCCTGAAAATATTGCGGGTAGCCCGCCTGCGCCCGCACGGGCACAAACAGCACGCGCTCGCGCGCGGCGTGCGCGTCGGTCACCACCACGGGCGAGGCAAGCCCAACCGCTACGCCCACCAGCTTGCCGTTGCGTTGTTCTTTGGCGGGACGAACGGCCGGTGCCGCGGGCGCCTGCTTGCCCTGCAAAATGTATTCGGGCGTACAGGCGTACAACTGGGCCAGGGCCTGCAACACGGGCAATTTCAGGCGGGCGGCCGGATTTTTTTCGTACGTGTTGATGCGGCTGTGGCTAATGCCCACGCGCTGCCCTACTTCCCGTTGGGTAAGTCCGGATTGCTGTCGCAGGGCAGTAAGTCGCTGGGCCTGGTTCATCGCTGGCGGGGCGGGGTTTGGTTTGCGGGGAGCACTGGGGTACGTTGCAAAGTAAACCAGATTTATCTTGATTGTACACTGGTTTGTTCTGGTTTGTTTTGCTTACCTTGAAAGCGCCCAAGAGGTTCTGACCTTATGATAGTCCGCATCCGCACGCAATCGCTCACGCTGGCCGAACAAAAGGAGTTGCGCCGCTTTCTGGAACAGCCCCACGAACCTCGCAGCTGCCACCCGGCCCTAGGTGGCGAACGTACGCCTTTGCTCCGAAGCCTGGCCCAAAAGGGCTACCTCCGTCTGGATCGCGAAGAGAACGGCTTTGAGTATTACCGGCTGCTAACCGACCGCTAGCGCATCTTGTTGCGCTTGACCAGGTAGGGCAACAACACCTGCCGCATGTCGGCCTTGATGTCCGCCTCCACAAAATCAATCTTGTACTGCCCGCAGCGGAGGCGCAAATCTTCGCGGTATTGCCGCACCGCCGCCCGGTAGTGGTCGCGCACCTGCGCCGGCTGCAGCCGCAGCTTCTCTCCGGTTTCGACGTCGGTAAACACGTAGGGGCGTTCTTCAAACTCGAAGTGCAGCTCGGTGGCCGGATCTACGACGTGAAAGAGCAGTACTTCGTGCTGGTTGTGCCGCAGGTGCTGCAGGGCCGCAAACAATTCTTCTTGCTGCTCGGCATCGCCGAACATGTCGCTGAAGATCACCACCAACGAGCGGCGGTGCACCCGGTCGGCGATTTCGTGCAGTACGGTAGCCACGGCCGTTTGGGCCCGGCGTGCTGGGGCCTGCAAGAGGCGCTCCATCTCCAGAAAGAGCTTGTGCACGTGGGCGGGCGTGGACTTGAGGGGCGTCTGCAACTCGATCTGCTCGGCAAACGTCATCAGCCCCACGGCGTCGCGCTGGCGTTGCAGCAAGTACGTCAGGGCAGCGGCGGCCAGCAGGCTGAACGTAAGTTTGCCCTGCGTAGCTTCGGGGTAATACATCGAAGACGAAGTATCTACCACCAACTGGCAGCGCAGGTTGGTTTCTTCTTCGTAGCGTTTGGTATAGAGCCGATTCGTTTTGGCGTACACTTTCCAGTCTATGTGGCGCGTAGATTCGCCCGCATTGTAGATTTTATGCTCGGCAAATTCGACCGAAAAACCGTGATAGGGCGATTTGTGCAGCCCCGTAATAAAGCCTTCCACCATCTGGCGGGCCAGCAGTTCGAGGTTGCCGAGCTGACGGACTTCGTTGAAATTGAGCGGAGTGGCCATGTAGTTGGTTGAATAGCTGTGCGCGATGAAAATTTGTACGAGCCGAGCCTTTAGTCGGCCGTAAGGTGCTTCTTGACAAAGCCCACAAAGCCCACCTGCTCGAGAAAGCCCGTCAGGTAGGCGGCCTGCTTGGGATCGGCAAAACTGCCTACCAGCACCCGGAAAGTCGCTTTGCCCTGCGCCCGGACGGCCTGGATGTACACGTCTTCGGCGCCTTCGCGCACCACGGCGTGGGCGTCGGCCAGGGCGTTTTCGAGGTCGCCGTAGGCACTGACCTGCACGCCGTATCCCTTCGGATAGCGCACCTGGCCCTGCAAGTCGTAGGAATTGCCCACCACAAAACGGCTCAGCGGCACGGGCGCAATGGTATCGGGGCTGAAGGTGACATCCGCCCGGGACGGGACGGGTGCCGGGGCCTGCCCAACCGTTTCGATCTGTACGGTGGTGGCGCCCCGCCCGATCATGCCTAACTCCAGGGCGGCCTGCTTGGAAAGGTCAATGATGCGGCGGTGCGAATAAGGCCCCCGGTCGTTGACGCGCACCACCACGGTACGGCCATTGTCGGGGTTGGTCACGCGCACCAGCGTCTGGAAGGGCAGCGTCGGGTGGGCCGCCGTGTAGTCGTGCATGTCGAAGGTTTCGCCGCTGGCCGTCTGTCGCCCCTGAAACCGATCTGCGTAGTACGAAGCCTTGCCCGTTTGCCGGAAAGGTTTGGCCGCAGCGGATGACTGCGCCCACGCCGCACCGCCGCCCACGAGCAACCCGGCGCACAATAGCCCAAAAAACGGCTTCAGAAACCACTTCATTACCATGCTATTTTAGCGCTACGATACGACATTGAACTTTAATTTATGCCAACACGCCCCCGAAAAGTTAGTTTAAATCGCCCCCCTGCGCTATCTTTCTGTTCAAGTTGACGTCATTAATTGTAGAAACAGTGGAAGACAAGAACGCTAACGGGTCGGACAAAGTCTATTCGCAAAAAGTAAAGGCAGGCAAACGTACTTACTTTTTCGATGTGCGCACCACGCGCAACAGTGACTATTACCTGGTACTTACCGAAAGTAGAAAACGTTTCCAGGGCGAGGAGGCCACTTTTGAGAAGAATCGTATTTTTTTGTACAAAGAAGACTTTGTCAAGTTCCTCGATGCCCTCCAGACGACCATCGAGCACGTGAAGACCGAGCTGATGCCCGACTACGACTACTCGGCCTACGACCGTCGCAAACGCGAAGAAGAAGATGTGGACAGTAACCTCAAATGGGACTAAGTACCGCACTCGCCCTACCCGGTCTTGCCCAGCCTAATCCCCTGCGCCGATGACCCGCGTTTTCCTACCGCTGTTTTTGGTGCTACTGCTTTTCGGCCTTTTGGGCTGGGTATTTTCCGATATCCTGGCTTACTTCGTCGTATCGCTGGTGCTGGCCACGCTCCTGCAGCCACTCACGGGGGCCATCGGCAGCCTGCAGTTCTACCGGATGCGTATGCCGCGGGCCATGGCCGTACTGATGGCTTTCCTGACCCTGACGGGCGTGCTGGCGCTGTTCGTGCTGACGTTTCTGCCCCTGATCTCCAACCAGGTTCGCCTGCTGGCCGCCACGGACGTCAACGCCCTGCTGCTCGAACTGGGCACACCCTTACAGTCTTTCGAAGACTTTCTCATTCGCAACCGCCTTACCCACGAGACTGAGGGCTTTCTGGCCAATTCCATACGCGAAAGCATCGTGAGTTTTTTCACCGCCCTCAACATCAATCGGCTGCTCAACGACCTGATCAGCATCACGGGCAGCATCTTCGTATCGTTGCTGGCCCTGGTGTTCATCACCTTCTTTCTGCTCTACGAAAAGGGCTTGCTCAAGCGCTTTTTCCTCCGACTCATTCCCAATGCGTACTTCGAGCTGAGTTTGGCTACGCTCTACAAAATTGAGCGCCTGCTGATCAACTACCTCAGCGGGCTGCT
>DAIMZG010000164.1:0-4543 GCA_036734065.1 Catalimonadaceae bacterium | reverse complement strand
CATGCAACGTCTCTACAGCCTGACGCCCTACCTGACGACGGGGAGGAGACGTTGCGTGCAACGTCTCTACCGAATTTGTCGGCCCCGCCCAAAAACCAATGGATGGCAGCCATATCCCCAAAATCGAATTCGGTTTCGACCCTCATCAGGTCCTACAAATCGGCTGTTACCCGACATGCCCATCGGCTAGGTCTTGCGCACGGATGGCAAACGCGTTTTCACGACCACATCATCCGCGACGCTCCACAATACCAACGCATTGCAGATTATATCGCCCACAACCCGGCCACCTGGGAAAATGATAAATTTTATTCTGCGTGATGGTGATGACGACGGTAGAGACGTTGCGTGCAACGTCTCTACGTGCGGCGTACCCACGCACGGCGTACCCACGCGCAACGCCCCTACGCACGGCGTCCCCGCGTAACCTCTGCAACAGAGACGTAGCGTGCTACGTCTCTACGTAATCATGAAACATTTTTTGACCTGCCTGCTGCTGCTCAGCAGCCTGTCTGCTGCCCGGGCGCAGTGGACGGCCGAACGCCCCCGTTGGGAATTTGACGCTGAAACGGGCGTGGCCTTCAGTGGTTATAACGACGTGCGTATCCCCAATGAGGGGGGCACCCTCTTTTCCCTATCCCGTGACCTTGACTTGCGGCCAACGGCATTTCTGCGCCTGCGGGGATGGCGAACTTTTGGCAACCGCCACGGCGTGGGCGTTTTGATAGCGCCCCTCCGTTTCCGTGGCGAAGGAACCTTCGCACAGCCCGTTATTTTCGAAGGGCGCTCCTTCGGGACGGGCACCATCAACGCCTTCTACCGTTTCGACTCTTACCGCCTCACCTACCGCTACGGGCTGGTGCTCAACCCCCGCTTCCGCCTCGACGTGGGCGCAACGGCTAAGATTCGCTCGGCCGAGATCGGCCTGGAAGACGAATTGGGCGACACTGCCAACACCGACCTGGGTTTTGTGCCCTTGCTTTATGTCCGCGCCGAATGGCGGCCTGCCGAGCGCTTCGGCCTGCTGCTCGAAGCCGATGCGCTGGCCAGTCGGCAGGGCCGTGCCGAAGACGTGCTGCTGGCCGCTTGTCTTTATCCCAACGAAACCATCACCCTTAAGGCAGGCTATCGCTTTATAGAAGGCGGCGCCGACGTGGCTCAAGTATATAATTTTACGTGGATTCATTTTGCCACGGTGGGCGCGTTTTTTCATTTTTAGGGTCGGGCAGGCCCCTACGAGCGGTGGCGATTTCGGAACTTTGCTGATATTGCGACGCCATTACGCTGTCTTTTCATGCGCAAATCTCGCCCTTCCCGGCCCGTAGCCACTGCGCCGCCACCGCCCGTAGCGCCTTCTGTTGCCGATAGTCGTTTTCAATTCTGGCTTCATACCTTGCTGATTGTGGGTACAGGGATAATGTTATTTGCCTATGTGTACGACCCTAAGGTGGATCTCAACGGCGACAATGCCTCTTATTATCTGCTGGGCAAAGGGCTGGCCATGGGCGAAGGCTACGTGGGCCTGCAATCGCCCACGCGCGGCCCGGCCACGCACTACCCGCCCGGCTATCCGGCCCTGATTGCCCTGCTGCTGCGCGTCTTCCCCGAAACTTTCAATACCGTTAAGGTCGCCAACGGCGTGCTGCTCGTGCTGGCGCTGTGGTTATTTTATCAACTCGTCGAGCGCCTGACGGCCCACCGCACTTTTGCGCTGGTCACCACGCTGCTACTGGTGGCCAATGCGCACCTGCTGCGCTACGCCACCATCATGATGAGCGAAATTCCGTTTCTGTTCGCCTCGGTGCTGACCCTGTTCGCCTTTGTACACCTGCCAGATCGCAAACCCTTCTATGCCTCTGCAGCTTTTTGGGGATCGCTGCTGGCCCTGGGCGCGGCGTACTACGTTCGCTCGGCGGGCGTGGCCTTGCTGGGCGGACTGGTGCTCTACTTATTGCTAAACCGCCGCTGGCTGGTGGCCGCCGCCTACGTGGGCGGCTGGCTGCTGATGGCCCTGCCCTGGCAATTGCGCAACCAGGCCCTGGGGGCCAACTCGTACGTTACGCAGTTGCGGCAAGTCAATCCCTATCGGCCCGAGCTGGGGCTGGCGGGTCCGGCCGAACTGGCCGAACGAGTCTTCAACAACCTCAGCCGCTACGTGGCGCAAGAGATTCCCAGTGGCTGTTTGCCCTTTCTGGAGGCCAACTACCAGGAAAACACGGCGGGCGACTGGCTGTTGGGACTGCTGCTGCTGGCCCTGATCGGCTACGGCCTCTACGCCCTGCCGCACTACCGGCTGCTGGTGGTGTGCTACTTGCTGGCCACCTTCGGCATTCTGCTCATCTGGCCCGAGGTGTGGTTTGGGGTGCGCTTTTTGCTGGGGGCCATGCCTTTGTTGCTGCTGGCTTTGTTGTGGGGAGCGCAGCAACTTATGCAGCGCTTTTGGCCCAACGGGCAAAAATTACCCCCGGGCATTTCCTACGTCTGGTTGGTGCTGTTGCTACCCTTGTTTGGCCCCGTAAAAGATTGGAATGCCCAGGCCCGCGCCGACTATCCGCCGCAGTGGCGCAACTTCTTCGACTTGGGGCGCTGGGCCAAGGCCAACACGCCACCCGAAGCCGTCTTCATCTGCCGCAAGCCCGAGCTGTTCTACTTATTCTCTGAACGGCCCGTGACCACCTTTGTGGACACTCCCGACGACCAGGCCCTGTTGGCCGACCTGCGCACCAAGCAAGCACGGTTTGTAGTGCTGGAACAATTGGGTTTTGGTTCAACGGCGCGATACCTTTACCCGGCCATTCAACAAAACCCGGCGCAGTTTGGCGTCGTCTGGCAAATTCCTAATCCCGATACGTATCTTCTCGAATTTAAACCCTAAGCCCATTGCGTACTTTTCAGACCCTCTCGATCGTCATTCCGGCCTATAACGAGGCCCGTACCATTCACCTGATTCTGGACAAAATCAAGCAAGTGGAACTCACTGGCGGCATCGGCAAAGAGCTGGTGATTGTCAATGACTGCTCTACCGACGGCACCGAAGAGGCCATTCAACGCTACATGGCGGCCAATCCAGAACTGAACATCCAGTATTACGCCCACGCCGTCAACCAGGGCAAGGGAGCGGCCTTGCGCACGGGCGTTGCCCGCTCGTCGGGCGAGTACATCGTCATTCAGGATGCCGACCTCGAATACGACCCCAAGGAGTACAACCTGCTGCTGCAGCCCGTGCTCGACGGCATGGCCGACGTGGTGTATGGCTCGCGGTTTTTGGGGGGCAATGCCCACCGCATCCTGTTCTTCTGGCACTCGATCGGCAACAAGGTGCTCACGTTTCTGTCCAATGCGTTCACCAACCTGAACCTGACCGACATGGAAACCTGCTACAAACTTTTCCGGACCGACCTGATCAAGTCCATCGAGCTGACCGAAAACCGCTTTGGCTTCGAGCCGGAGGTAACGGCCAAGGTCGCCCGCATCCCCGACATCCGCATCTACGAAGTAGGTATTTCCTACTACGGCCGCACCTACGCCGAGGGTAAAAAGATCAATTGGAAAGACGGCTTCCGGGCCATCTATTGCATCCTCAAATACAACTTGGTTCGTCCCCGCCACGACCGCCAGCTCGCCGCCGGGCAGTAGCCGAGCCGGATAGCAAACGCCTGGTTTTGCTCATATTAAACCAAAACGGCCGCTCCGTGGGGGCGGCCGTTTTAGTTTGACAACTTGGTATCGAAGCTACTTTACTGGCTCAGGCCAGGGCGGCCGGGGCCATCTGCGAGCGCGTCTTGACCTGGGCTTTCATCTGGTTGAGCATCGAATACAACCCGAAGTACGTCCGGTTGATGTAGAGCGAATCCTTGACGCCGCGCGGCGACTTGGAATTGCGCAATTCCTTGACCGTCGAGAGGTGCTCGCCGAAGCGGTAGATTTCTTCGAAGTAGGCATCATTGCCAAAGTCGAACACGCCGCTGTGGAACGGCCGGGCCAGCAGTTCGATCATCTGGCTGAACAAATCGCCGAAAAACTTCTGCTGCGCGGGCGTATCGCCGGGCGCGTAGAACTCCAGTTGCCGAAATACCCGGTCGAGTTGCGTGCGGTCGCGCAGCGTGTCGGCGTTGATGAGGTGGAAGTAGCTGTCGTAAAAATCGTCGGGGATTTCCTTGACGCAGCCAAAGTCAATGATGCCGATGCGGCCGTCGGGCTGGAACAGGAAGTTGCCCGGGTGCGGATCGGCGTGGACGCGCCGCAGCACGTGCATCTGGTAGTCGTAGAAATCCCAGAGGGCCTGGCCCATTTTGTTGCGGATTTCCTGCGTAGGGTTATTATCGAGAGAGGTGCCAAGGTGCTGGCCGTCAATCCAGTCCATCACCAACACCCGCTTCGACGAGTATTCGGGGTAATAGCGCGGGAAAAACAAGTGGGGCAAATCGCGGCAGGCCTCCGAAATCTCGATGGAGCGACGCAGCTCCAGTTCGTAGTCGGTCTCTTCGATCAGTTTGCCTTCCACTTCGGCCATATATTTATCCACGTCCTGCTCGTTGAGTCC
>DAIMZG010000163.1:0-4551 GCA_036734065.1 Catalimonadaceae bacterium | reverse complement strand
CGGCCGATTCGCTGATTCCCGCCAACCTGATGCGCTTGCGCCAGTTTTCCGAGACCGACATTGGCCAGATGGCCCGGCTCGATACCATCGAGGCGGTGTTGGCCCGCAAATACGCCATGCTGGAAGATCAGCAGCAGCGGTTGGTAGGCGCCATACCGGGCCTGTCCCACCAAGAATTGGCAGAGGAACTCCGGCTGGGTCAGCTGACCATGGCGCGCCTGCGCCGCGAAGTGAATTTGTTTGTACAAACCGAGCAAAACCTCTACGAACTGCGCACCCGCCGCGTGAAGGCCAGCGAAGACCGCGCCCGCACCCTGCAACTGCTGGGCATTTCGATCAGTGTTGGGCTGTTGTTGCTCAGCTTTGTGGGGCTGCGCATGCAGGCCCAACAGCGCGAAGACGACCTGGCCATCATCGAAGACTATAACAACACCCTGGAGCAGCGAGTGCGCGAACGCACCGAAGAACTCAAGCTGGCCAATGCCGAGCTACGCTCCAGCAACCACGAACTCAACAACCTCCTTGAAGACCAAGCCAGTATTCGGCTTGAACTTGAGATTGAAAAAAGGAATGCTGAGCAGGCCTACCAGGTCATTGAGCGGGATAACCAGCGCAAAACGCAGGAACTCAACGAGGCCAACAAACTACAAGTCTCGATGCTGCCCGAAGCGCCCCCCGCGCTGGCCCAAGTGGACATGGCCCTGCACATGCGCACGGCCACCGAAGTGGGCGGCGATTACTACGACTACCTCGTCAACTCGGGCAGCGAACTGCTAACCGTGGCCATCGGCGACGCCACGGGCCACGGCCTCAAGGCGGGCATTGTGGTGGCGACGGTCAAGAGCTATTTTATTACGCTGGCCAATCGGCTCAACCCCATCGAGGTGTTGCAATACGTTTCGGAAGGCGTGCGCAACCTGCAATTGCGCAACATGTACATGGGCCTGACGGTGCTGCGCTACCACCAATACCGCCTCAACGTGGCCTCTTCGGGCATGCCGCCCATGTATTTGTACCGCCGCCGCAAGCAGACGGTAGAAGAAATCTTGCTGAAGGGGCTCTTCCTGGGCTCGACCTTGCAACTCGAAATCCGGCAACTCGACCTCGCCGTCGAGCAGGGCGACGTGCTGCTGATGATGAGCGACGGCCTGCCCGAACTGATGAACCCAGCCAACGATATGCTCGGCTACAAGCGCATTGTGTCGGCGTTTCGGGAGGCGGCTACCTTCGATACCGCCCAGCAAATTCTCAACCACATCATCCGGCTCGGCGACGACTGGGCCGCCACCCGCCCCAATCACGACGACATCACGCTGATCGTGATGCGATTTAAATAACCCACCTCCGGAATAACTTTGGTGTGCGCTACGCGCGCGCAGGGCCTCCGCCGTTCTCAAAAAAAAGCCCCGGACAATGCGTCCGGGGCTTTTGCTTGGCTTACGTACTGGCATCAGTTCTTGATGGGCACCAGGGCGCCGGACTTGATGTCGTCCACCACGCTGGGATCGAGCAACGTCGAGGTATCGCCTAGGTTAGACACGTCGCCCTCGGCCACCTTGCGCAGAATGCGACGCATGATTTTGCCCGAGCGGGTCTTGGGCAGTCCCTTGACGACCTGAATTTTGTCGGGCTTGGCAATGGGCCCGATAATTTTGGTCACGATGCTAAGGATTTCCTTCTGGAGCGTCTCTACGTCTTTGGTAGCCGAAGATTCGCAGATCACGAAGGCGTAGATGCCCTGCCCTTTGATTTCGTGCGGATAGCCCACCACGGCCGACTCGATGACGTCGGGGTGCTCGTTGATGGCATTTTCGACTTCGGCTGTGCCCATGCGGTGACCCGATACGTTGATGACGTCGTCTACGCGGCCCAGGATGCGGAAATAGCCATTTTCTTCGCGACGGGCGCCGTCGCCGGTAAAGTAAAGGCCCGGGTAAGTCGAGAAATAGACTTGACGGCAGCGCTCGTGGTCGCCGTAGGTGGTACGGATCATGGAGGGCCAGGGAAACTTAATGCAGAGGTTACCTTCCACACCGTTGCCCGTAATTTCGGTGCCTTCGCTGTCCACCAGCATGGGCTGAATGCCGGGCAGGGGCAGGGTGGCGTAGCAGGGAATGGTTTCGGTAATGCCCGCCAGGGGCGAGATCATGATACCGCCCGTTTCGGTTTGCCACCACGTGTCCACGATGGGGGCCTTGCCTTTGCCAATTTTTTCGTTGTACCAATCCCAGGCTTCGCGGTTGATGGGCTCACCCACCGAGCCGAGCACACGAATGCTGCTCAGGTCGTAGGGGCGCACCATTTCCTCGCCGAAAGCCTGCAAGGCCCGAATGGCCGTAGGTGCGGTGTAAAAAATATTGACCTTATGCTTTTCGCAGACTTTCCAGAAGCGGCCCGCGTCGGGGTAGGTGGGCACGCCTTCGAACATGAGCGACTTGGCCCCGGCCAGCAGCGGCCCGTAGATGATGTAGGAGTGGCCCGTGATCCAGCCCACGTCGGCCGTACACCAGTACACTTCGCCTTCGCGGTACTGAAATACGTTGAGGAACGAGTAAGCCGTATAGACCATGTAGCCGGCCGTGGTGTGGACAACCCCTTTGGGCTGGCCCGTCGAGCCGGAGGTGTAGAGAATGAACAGCGGATCTTCGGAGTCCATGGCTTCGGCGGGGCACTCGGTGCTGGCGCCTTCCATTTCTTCGTGCCACCAGTAGTCGCGGCCTTCGTGCATCTCGACGGCCATGCCCGTGCGCTTGACAACCAGACAGCTCTGGACGCTGGGGGCGTTTTGCAGGGCTTCGTCCACGATGGACTTAACGCCAATGTCTTTCTTGCCCCGGTAGTTGCCGTCGGAAGTGAGCACCATCTTGGCTTTGGCGTCGCGCATGCGGTCGCCGAGGGCCGAGGCGGAAAAGCCCGCAAACACCACCGAGTGGATGGCCCCAATGCGGGCGCAGGCCAGCACCGAGATGGTCAGCTCGGGGATCATCGGCATGTAGATGCCAATGCGATCGCCCTTCTGGACGCCGTGTTTCTTGAGCACATTGGCGGCCTGACACACTTTGGCGTGCAATTCTTTGTAGGTCAGGGTCACGGTTGGCTCGTCGGGTTCGTTACCTTCCCAGATAATGGCGGCCTGGTCGCCCCGGGTGCTCAGGTGCCGATCCAGACAATTTTCGGTAATATTGAGTTTGCCGCCTGCAAACCATTTAACGTCCGGATCGGTAAAGTTCCAATCCAGCACTTTGTCCCACGGCTTTTGCCATTGAAACGTTTCGGCCTGGTCGCCCCAGAACCCCTCAGGGTCTTCTACGCTGCGCTTGTAGGCCTGCTGATATTCTTCAATACTGGTGATTTGCATACTCATGTCGGTTTGTTTTAAGGGTTGATTATCATAGGAAAGGTAATTAGTTCAAAAGTAAGGATTAAAGCAAGCACAAAAGTATATACCTGCCCTACATTTGCTAATTTACTATACAAAGCATTTGATTTATACTGACTTTGAGCCGAATCGCGAAATTTTTATACTTGTTTTTTGCTGTTATTAGTGGGCACGGCGTATTCTGGGGCGCCTTCGCCCAAAGCGCCTCCGACACGGCCGACACGCGCCGGATCGTTGTCCAACGCATCGAAATGCTGGGTAATCGGCGCACCAAGCCGCATATTATCACGCGCGAGCTAGACTTTGCCTCCGGCGATACCCTGCCCGTAGCGACGCTGACCGAACGCCTGGTGACGGGGCGCAACAACATTTTCAACACCCGCCTCTTCGTGACGGCCGACCTGGTGGTGCTTGGCGGCACGCCCGACACGCTACCCGACCTGGCCCCGCGCACCATCTTTATTTTGGTCAAGGAGCGGTGGTACACCTTTCCGGGTGTTATTTTCCAACTGGCCGACCGCAACTTCAACGAGTGGTGGCGCGAGCGGGGACGCGACCTGGGCCGCACCGACTACGGCATCCGTTTTATCCAGCGCAACTTCCGGGGGCGCAACGAGACCCTGCGGCTGGTACTACAGGCCGGCTTTACGCAGAAGTACGAGCTCTCGTACCAGATTCCCTACATCAACCAGCAGCAGAACGCCGGGCTGGGCGTGGCCTTTTCGTACGCCACCAACCGGGCGGTGGCTTTCCAGACCCAGGACCACAAGTTGCTTTTTACTACCGAAGACATCGGTACGCTGCGCACGCGCTTTTTTGCGGGCCTCAACTATTCGCGCCGCCAGGGGCTCTACAGCGTCCACACCTGGCAGGTGCGGCATCACTACAACACCATCGCCGATACGGTGGCCCGCCTCAACCCCAACTACTTCCTCGACGGCCGTACGCGCCAGCGTTTTTCCGAACTGACCTATTCGTTCACCCACGACCGCCGCGACATCCGGGCCTATGCCCTCAACGGGTATTTCGTGCAAGTACAGGCGCAGCGGCAGGGGCTGCTGCCCGCCGACGATCTGCAACGAACGGCCCTTTACCTCTCGCTGGCCCTCTACCGCCCCATCGGCAAGAGATTTTTCTGGGCGGGCGATCTGCGCGGGCAGGCCAGCGACCGG
>DAIMZG010000162.1:0-4555 GCA_036734065.1 Catalimonadaceae bacterium | reverse complement strand
GACATTGCCCACACCAAAGTCGGTGGCCGGGCCAGGCTGGATGGTGAGGGTGCGCGTGGCGGCCACGCCGCAACCGCTCGAGTCGCCCGCCGTCAGCGAGACCGTGTAGGTGCCCGGCGCTTCATAGGTGTGCACCGGATTTTGCACGAAAGATCGGTTGCCATCGCCAAAATCCCACTGCCAGGATACCACCGGACCATCGGCCCAAGTGGACTGATCCGTGAAAGCCGCGGGACTAAAAGAGCACGCCGTTGCGGGCGCGGCAAAGGCGGAGATCGGGTAATTACCATCCGTTTGAAAAATGCGCACCGTGCGCGTTTGGGTGCTCGTGCAGCCCGCAGCCGTGGCAGCCGTCAGCACGACGGTGTAGTCGCCGGGCGCGGCGTACTGCCGGGAAACCTCCTGCCCGCTGCCCGTGGTGCCGTCGCCAAAGTCCCATTGCCAAGAAGCAATGTTGTTGCTTGCCTCCCCGAAGAAAAGCGTGGGCTGCTCCACGCACCGATTCGCGGTAAGAAAATCTACCGGAGGAGGCACAATCACCGTAACCGAATCCGCCCGAAAGCCCACGCGCCCCTGCGCATCGCGGGCTTGCAGGGTGACGAAGTACTTGCCGGGGCTATCGTAGCTCACCGTCGGCGTGGCTTCGGTGCGGATAGGCTGCTCAGTGGCGCAGTTTTCGGGGAAAGTGAGGCGGCGGAATTGGCCTGTGGATAGATTAGAAAAAAAGGTAAATACTCCGGCACCATTCTTCACGAAATTGAAATTCGAAATGTTGTTCAAGGTGCTGCTACTGGTCAGCACAGGAGCGAACGAAAGGGCATTGACGGTAGAAAGTGCGTTTTCGTTAAACTGGGCCGACACGATGGCACCCGCTGTGCTTCCTAGCCACCACTGCCAGCCGCGCGGCGTACGTACCAGCGCCGAGGCCGAAGCGTATCCTTCCGAAAAAGGATTGGTAGCTGTCAGCACCGAAACCGACGGCGAATTTGTCAGGCTCGCACCAAAGTTTAGCCGCAGCAGCGTAAACCCGCCCGAACTGCCAAATGAGTTACCCGTAAAGCCGGGGAGCAACGCTACCCACTCTTCGCACACCCTTTCCAACGAAAGCGACACGAATGTCCGGGACGTGATCTGCGGATTGGTAAAGGTGTTGATGCTGAGGGTACTGGATTCGATACTGGCCAGCGAGGCCATCGAGACCTGCTGTTGACCCGCAAACAGCATAAACAATCCGCCCGAGGCCCCTCGGCGCAACGCTACGTCCCACGCATTATGAGGCGTAGAAAAAGATTGAAAATCGGTGGCATTGCCCGTCACGCTGCCTGAAAGGCGGAAACGAATAATGGTATTGTTCCCCTGATTAAACACAAATCCGTACCAATTCTCGTTTTCTTTAACAAATCGCACGTGGCGCGGCCGGTTCAGTTGGCTGGTAAACCCGCCTACCGTCGCAAACGTGGGACTAGGATTGCCCGGGTTGGTGCCAAAATCAGCCCTCAGGATTTGGCTTGCCCCCGTCACATTGTCAAAAGTAGGAATGAAGGCGTACCAGATATTGGCGGCTGTGTCCAGGATCGGCTCGATGTTCAGGGTGCGGGGCGTGCCGCTTACGGGCGCTTGTATGATGGGCCCCGTGGTCGGAACGCCCAGCGTAGCCCCGTCGCAAAAATCCCACCGGAAGGCCGGGCTGCCCGGCGTGGTGTTGGTAGACGCAAAGGCCTGGCCAATGCAAACGGTATCGGGCAGCGAAAACTGGACGTCGGGACACTGGGCTTGCGCGAACGTGATCAACAACAGGATCAGCAGGCCACTGCTTGCGCAACGAAAAGTAAACGTAGGGTGCATAAAATATTTTCTCCCGGGAAGTGAAGTAATGCAAAGTAAGGAGAAGAGGCTGTATCTCAGGCAGTTAGGTAATATATCCCGCCAACACGTACGCAAAGTGACTGGCTCGGAGATTTAGTAGTATTTCCGGACCCTGCCCGGTCTGTCGCGGGCTTCGGCCTACTGGCGCCTCCGCGCACTGATCCGACCCGTGCGTTTCGGTACCGAACCGGAAATGCGTAGTTTCGTTAGTGTGCTCACTACCTACACCGACTTGCGTCAACTTTTTTCGCCTCCCCTACCCGTGCTGGCCGTGCTGCTGGCAGGTGTCACGCTTCTGTCGTACCAACAGGTACGAATAGCCCCCGACCCGACCCTTCTGCTCGGGTTGTTGCCCTTTGCCATTCCAGCGCTACTTGCCGCTAGTGCCCTGCTGCTGGTATATTCCGTCTGGCGGCGCTCCTGGTGGGCCTTGGTGCCGCTCGTGACGTTGGGTCTGGGATATCCCTTCCTGAAAGCTACCTTTCGTCTGGGCTTGTTGCCAGTGCCCACTGCCCAAGCTCCGCCGTTTACAGTGCTCAGCTACAACGTGGGCACCTTCAACGTGGGGCCTGCCTACCGCGCCCGTTTCGATAGCACCCGCACCACCGCCATGCTGCGCTGGCTGGCAAGCCATCCGGCCGATGTAATTTGTCTGCAGGAATTTTACGACGATGACTACTCCCAGACGCGCAACGCCATCAGCCAACTGATCCGGAGCGGCCGATCGTATTTTTACATCACGCCCCTACGGCGCTTCCATCCTGATCACGGCGCGTACGGTATGGCCATTTTCTCACGCTACCCCATCGTGCGTACGGGCGAGGTATTGGTCAGTGAGCGTAGCCCGCTCAACAAAGTCATGTACGCCGACATCCAAATGGGCACCCACGCGGTACGGGTGTATAATATGCATCTGGAGTCGCTTGCGCTGCCCGCGTGGGACGCTGCCCAACGGGCTTCCTGGCGAGAAAAATGGGCCTTTGGAAAAGACTTGGTGCAGCGTTTGCGCCTCGCCAATGGCTTACGCAGCGATCAGATTCGTCGGCTGACTGCGCACGTGAAAAACAGCCCCCTGCCTACCTTGTTATGTGGCGACCTCAACGATACGCCCTATTCGTTTGCTTACCATTCGCTGAGAAATCAGCTCCAGAACGGATTCGAGCGTGCCGGGCGAGGGTTTGGCTTCAGCTACAACGGCTGGTTGTGGTTCCTGCGGATTGACCAACACTTTTTTGATGACCGCTTGCGCGTCCACCAGTTTCGTACGCACCGCGAAGCCGATTTCACCGAGCACTTTCCCATATCGGGTTCCTACTCGTTGGCCGAACCCGTGTGGATGAAAAATGCTGACGAGCCGAAAATAGGCTCGTTGTGGCCCTAAGACTGAACGGGCGCAGCGGGTTGCGGCGCTTTGGGCTGGGTGCCTAGCGGACGATCCGTCAGCAAATCGTTGAGCGGAGCACCGCCCATCGGGGGAACATCCGGAAAAATGAAACGGGCAGGCTCACCGCCTTCACCCCCATCGCGCGGACGCGGGCGGGCCGACTTCTTGCGGTAGGCTTCCCGAATGATGAAGAACACCATCACCATAATGTTGGCCGTACACATAAAAAAAGCGATCAGGCGTAACGTCGGCTCTTCCAGTTGCATTGTCGTGTTGCGTTTTTAGGGACAGATACTCTAATATGCCACACAAATGCCGGACAAACAACTTTCCGGACAAGAAATGCCTGGCCGACAGGGACTTATTCAATCACTTCAAATTCTGTCCGGCGATTAAGTTCGCGTCCTTCCCGCTCGTCGTCGTTCGAGGCCAGCGGCTTGTCGAAGCCGTAGCCCTTGGCCCGCAACCGATCGGCCGCTATCCCCTGACCGATCAGGTGCTGTACGATGGCTTCGGCCCGGCGCTGCGAAAGACTCAGGTTGTAGGCACGATTGCCTCGGCGGTCGGTATGGCCCGCAATTTCTACCTTGGTTTGGGGATTGCTGCGCAAAAATTCGGCGAGTTGCCTTAGTTCCGGCTCCGAGTCGGACCGCAGTCGGGCCTGGTCAAACTCGAAGTACACGTTGCGCAGCACGCGCCGCTCGCCCCGGGCAATGGCCGCCAACCGCACCTGCCGGACAACCTCTTGCGGGCGCTCGCTGCCGGCCGGTACCCGGATGGGCATCTGGGCCGACAGGTAGCCCGCCTGGCTTACTTCCAAGGTATAATCAGTCGGCTCAGCCGGGTGCAACTCGGTACTGTACTGCGCATCGGCCAGGCGCAGTTCGGTGCTGGTCTGGCGGGCCCGCAAACTGACCTGGGCGCCTTCGAGCGAGCGGCCTGCGGCATCCACCACTTTTATGATCACGCGGACGGCCTCGCGAACAACTGGGGTAGCCATGGGCGCCGGGCGCGGCGATGCATCGGCCAGCATTATGGGCTGTTCGTCGGGGGCTGTTGGTTCTTCTTCCTCCGTTTGCGCCAAAGTGGGCTGCTCGTCGGGAATTACGGGCGCTTCCTCCTCTTCTTCTTCGGCTTGCGCCAGCACTGGTTCTTCGTCGGCGGGCAGGGGCGTGATCATGAAAATATCCATTTCGCCGGGGCCAATATCGTCTTTGACCGACGCGTAGTAGGCCCGCTCGCCGTCGGATGTGATGATGTAGTACGTGTCGTCGTCGGGCGTATTGATCGGGTAGCCCAGGTTGG
>DAIMZG010000161.1:2189-4573 GCA_036734065.1 Catalimonadaceae bacterium | reverse complement strand
CCAGGACCCATACATTAAAAGTGTATTGCTCTACCAACTGAGCTACAGAATCGTATTTCGTAACTTTGACGTTACTTTCGCAATTTACAACTGCCTGCAAGCCTCTAGAGCTTCTTGCGAATTGCGGATGCAAATGTATTAATCCAACCGATTCGATGCAAATCTTGTTCAGAGTTTTCTTGATTTTCGTGTGCATGCCCAGCTTAGCGTGGGGCCAGCGCCTGACCAGTGCCGACTCGTTGTTCGAGGCCCAGAAGTTTCAGCGGGCCCTGTTGGCCTACGAAGCGGTGTACGCACAAGGCACCTATTCGCCGCAAATGCTGCTCCGGATGGCCCTGATCACCGAAGGCTTGGGGCGCTATCCCGAAACGCTCTACTACCTCAACCAGTACTACTTGCGCCAGCCCGACCCGATGGTGCTGGCCAAAATGCGCAGCCTGGCTCAGCAACGTCAGTTGGCGGGCTACGAGGCCGCGGGCTTCGACCAACTGCTGGGCATTTGGCGACGCTTCGGCCCGTACCTGCTGGGCTTGCTGGTGCTGGGGGCCGCGGCCATGCTCTGGGCCATGTGGCGCAATCGCCGCCGGGGCGAGGTTACGCTCTACCACCCGCTGTTCTTTTTGCTCTTTCTGAGCGGGGCAGCTTTTCTGGTCAACTACGGCGACCGCTGGCAGATGGGCATCGTGAGGGACGCCCCGGCCTACCTGATGCAGGCACCGGCAGCGGGCGCGCCCACGCTGCGGCAGTTGGCAGCGGGCAGTCGCCTACAAGTGCGCGACCAGACGGATGTGTGGGTGGAAGTGCGCTGGGAAGGGCAGGCGGCCTACGTACACCGCGAGCGCCTGCGTTTGCTCGACTGAGCTAAGCGGCACGCATTCACGGGTTTGTAAGCCGATATTTTCGGTTTTTGATTAGTTTTGGCGCAATGCACAATCCAAAACTAATCCCCATGAACCAACCATTTACATTGGCCGCCGTGGCCCTGTGGATAGCCGTGCTGCTTCCGCTGGCACTGCATGCACAAGACGATGCCGACGCCGACCTCACGCCCATTCCGCCCGACTCGATCTGGTCGCGAGGGGGCTCGATCAGCCTCACCTTCTCAAACGTAAGCCTAACCAACTGGGTCGGTGGCGGGCAGAGTGCCGTTTCGCTGGGGGGAATTTTTGCGGGCCGCATCAAGCGCGAAACTGACGCATCTATCTGGAACAATACCTTCGACGTAGCCTTGGGTGGTGCACGCATCGGCGACAATACGCGCTTGTTCAAAAAGACCGACGATTTGCTGATCGCCACCTCCACGTACGGCTACAAACTTTCCGAACGCTGGAGTGCCTTTGCCAACGCCGAACTGCGCACCCAATTGCTGCCGGGCTTCAAGTTTGGCAACGATACGCTGGGCAACGAGATCATCGAGCAGCGCATATCCAAGTTTATGGCGCCGGGCTTTCTGTCGGTTCGGTTGGGGATGCAATACAGCACGTCGGTCTATTCGGTAGGCCTAGCCCCCATTAGCAATCGCCTTACCTTCGTGCTCGACGACAGCCTTTCGGCGGCGGGGGCTTTCGGCGTAACGCCCGGTCGCCGGGTGCTGTCCCAACTGGGCCCCAACGTCAACGCCACCTTCGATTATAACTTCTTGGAGAACATCAACTTCAAGTCCATGGTCAACTTCTTTGCGGCCTACGCCACGTTGGGCAACATTGACGTCACCTGGGAAACGTTGCTCACCCTCAAAGTAAACCAGTACGTAACCACCAGCCTCGGCACGCAGTTGCTCTACTTCAACAACGTGGACATTGAGCAGGAAGACGGCACCGTGGGGCCCGCCGTGCAGTTCCGCCAGGTGCTCACGATCAACGGAGTGTACAAGTTCTGAGATCCCCCAACCGCTCCAAAGGGGGCTGCGTAGGTAAAGGCAGTTCTTCACCTACCTAATCTTCTTTCGTTATGCCCTTCGTTGCGAGTTCACAAACCGAAAATGGTCAACCCATTCAGCTTTTCTATCAAGATACGGGGGGGAGCGGCCAGCCCGTAGTGCTCATCCACGGCTGGCCCGCCAGCCACCGCATGTGGGAAAGACAAGTGGCCGTGCTGGCCGACGCGGGCTTTCGCGTGATTGCCTACGACCGCCGGGGCTTTGGCGACTCGTCGCAGCCCTGGGGCCCCTACGACTACGACACGCTGGCCGAAGACCTGCGCAGCCTGGTGCTGGGCCTCGACCTGCGCGACTGCGTGCTGGTGGGTTTCTCGATGGGCGGCGGCGAAGTGGTACGCTATTTCACCAAGTACGGGAACGACCGCGTCGCGAAGGTTGCCCTGGTCAGCTCTATTATCCCGCTCGTAGCCCAAAAGCCCGACAACCCCGACGGCGTGCCCGCCGA
>DAIMZG010000161.1:0-2089 GCA_036734065.1 Catalimonadaceae bacterium | reverse complement strand
CTATTATCCCGCTCGTAGCCCAAAAGCCCGACAACCCCGACGGCGTGCCCGCCGAAGCCCTCGAGGGAATCCTGCAGTCGCTGGTAGACGACCGCGTACAGTTTCTGGAAGGCTTTGGCAAAAACTTCTTCAACGCCGACGATAATCCCGATACGGTGTCGGCCCAGCAGTTGCATTACAGTTGGAACATCGCCGCCATGGCCTCGCCCCGCGCTACGGTGGCGTGCGCCAAAGCGTGGAGTGGCACCGATTTTCGGTCTGAACTCAAAAACCTGACCGTGCCCACGCTCATCGTCCACGGCGACGCTGACCAGATCGTGCCCCAAGCCACCAGCGCCGACCAGGCCGCCAAGGGCATCGCCGACAACCGGTACGAAGTGATCGCGGGCGGGTCGCACGGGCTCAACGTCTCGCATGCCCAAGTTTTCAACCAAGTGATGCTCGATTTTTTGAAAGCCTAAGTGTGCGAGTTTCCGCAAAAGAATGCACTTTTGGCTGTAATATTCTAATCAGAAAGTGTAACTTGTTGGATGTTCAACAAAAGAAAAATGTTAGGCCGCTGCTTGCAGAATCCGCGCAACGGCTGGCTGAAAACCTTCGGGGACTGCGAAACCCAGGCGGCTAAGTCCCCGAAGGTGTTTGCCCGTAGCCCACTTAATGAGTGAGGCGATGTGGTTTTATTGAATATGATTTTTAAGAAACTTAACAAATCATTGCCAGCGTGACGAAAATAGCGGCGTACTGGTCGGAGGTCGAACTCAAGTCCGAAGTTGGCAACAACGCCCTTTCGGACAAGGAGGCTTATTTGCTCAACGTGGACCTGATTCTGTTCGACACGCGCTTACGGAGCGAATCCCTCGAATCGCGCTTTGATATGGTCGCCCGCCTGCGCGCACCCGATGCCCGCCAGCGCAATCGGCTCATCCGCAACCTGGAGCGCATCCTGGTGGACACCCGGCTGCACCCGCAACATTCGTCCTTGGTGATAGGCCTGCTGCGCAAGCTTCGTCAGGCCGAAGAAGCCCGTCGGGTCAAGGCAGTTGCGCCGTCAGATCGGTGAGCGGCGGCTGAAAAGACTCACCAAAAAGCTCGAAGGGCAGGTGGTCGCCCACGCGCTCCACGACGTTGGATTCGGCAATGGTTTGCTGATAGGTTTGGTAGCAATCGAGCGCCGCGCGCATGCCCGCCTTGCCCGTTTCGTCAATCGGCACTACGCAGTCAATGGCCTCGGGCCGCGATTGGCGAATCCGGAAGCCGTTTTCCAGAAAAACGGGCGCATCTTGGTCGGGCATGGCCAGCATGGCCAGGCGCCGCAGGTAGTCGGCACCCGCTTCGCGCATTTCCAGAAAAACCCGCTTGACTACCGCGTGCGTCACCAAGTGATCGTGAAACCCGCTCACGCCGTACACCGGATAGGTGACTACCACTGCCGGGCGGATGCGGGCGATGTGTTCGGCGACGGCGCGCTCCAGCACGCGCGGGTCAAGGTCGGCCAGGCGGCCATCGGGAAAGTCGTCCACGCGCATGTCGTCGAGGCGAAGGGTGCGGGCCACGGCCTCCATTTCTTCGAGGCGCACCTGGCCCATTTGGGCTTTGCTCAGGCCCAGGCGCGCGCGCTGGCGGGTTGCTTCGCCTTTGGTGAGGGTGTAGAGGCAAAGGCGGTGGCCGGCCGTTCTCTGGGCGGGCATAATGGCCGCCGGGCCGAAGGATTCGTCGTCGGGATGAGGAAAAATGTAAAGAATGTTAGCCATGCAGGCAATTAGTTTAGGATGGAGTGGGGGCAAAGACAGTGCGCTGGCCCTTTTCAGGATACGGAAAAATCCCGCTTGGGTGATACGCTCGCTCTACACGGTGCTGCCCGCCCCGGGCGGCGACTGGCCGCACGCGGTGCCCGAAGTGTTGTTGCAGGCCCAGGCGACGGCCCTGGGGCTACCGCTGCACCTGATCCGCCCCGCCCGCCCCGACAACGCCGCCTACGAGGTGGCCTTGGCGGACTTCTACGGCGCGGCCCGGGTGGCGGGCATCACGGCCGTGGCCCAGGGCGACATTTTCTTAGAAGACCTGCGGGCTTACAAAGCCGCGCTGGTAG
>DAIMZG010000160.1:0-4623 GCA_036734065.1 Catalimonadaceae bacterium | reverse complement strand
CGGCCCGCCCTGATTGCGGCCGTGGGCCTGTCGGTAGCCGTGGGAGGGGCCCTGATCAAACCGTTACGGGCTGCCCTGGCGCGGCAAGACAATGCGGCCGTGGGGCGCGTAGCCACCATGATGGCCACCAGCCTGGCCGCTGCGGGACTGATGGCTAGTCGCTGGCTGCGCTAGCGGTCGCGGATCAGGGCGTCGTCGGTGCGGTGGGCATTGCGCCGATCTAGGTTCTGGGCGCCGTCGTAGATGTTGCGCTTCCAGTCCACGTTGGAAAACTCGCCGATGGCATCGGAGTGGATGAGGCGGTAATTGTCGTTGGCCCGCTCTTCTTGTGCAAAGACAAACACTCGGTCGCGCTGATTGCGGTGTTCCAGATAGGGATAATACCAGATTTCAAAGGGAATGACCTGGCTGCGATCCATGGCACTCCGATCCTGGAAGGTGCGTTCGTTTTCGATACGGTTAGGCTTGCCGTGTTGCAGATAGACCCGCCCGCGGTCGGTTTCGTGGGCCCGCAGGCGACGCGTGGCGTAGAGGCTTTCGGCGATCACGAGCCGCTCCCGAAAGGCGTTAAGTTGTTGTTCGGGTGTCGGGCTGCGGCGCGTCCAGAATTCGTAGAGATAGGCGCGGTATTGTTCGGAATCGTTGTTCTCGATCAAAAGGTTAAGGGTATTGCGCTCGCTTTCCTGGGCCAGCGGTTGCAGGGCCGGCACGAGGTGCTCTAGTTCGGCATCAGTCAAGGTACCGACAAACGAATTGCGCAGTCCGCCGGACGCGCTGGCCAGTTCGGGCTGTACCGCTCGGTTGCTGCGCTGAAAGTATTTGCGCTGGTACGTGAGGCGGCGGCGCTCGCGATCAAAAGCCTCTACGAGCAGGAAGTAATTGCCCGAAGGCAGGGCGCGGATGTCGAGTTCCTCGCTCAGCCGGATGAGGGGAGCGGCCCGTAGCCGCACCATCCGGCCCACTTTATCCTGAATGCGGTGCTGAGCGTCCATCACCTTGAAGGTCACCAAAAAGGGCGTGCTGTCGCCCAGTGCCAGGTGGCTGTCGTAGAGCTCGAGGTAGGGCAGCAGGTGGTTTTGGGTAGAGGGGAAAAACTCGTTGGCGTAGGGCTGTCGCCGGAAGGTGCTATCGGCCATCGGCTGGAGGTGGTCGAAGCGCAGGTCGCTAAAAAACATTGAGTCGGCCGGAAAAGTCAGGTCAACCGGAAATTCCGCCCGGAGCGTATCGCCCGCCGAACCATAAAGATCGCGCACGCGCAGACTCAAGGTATAGGGACCCGGCTCCAGGGCCACGCGGCGAAACTCTTGTAATTGGCTGGTGCGCAGGGTGGCGCTGTCCAGCACGGGCGAGTGCAGCGTAAAGTGGTCGGCGTACGCGTAGGCGCCCGCCGTATCGGTGAGGAAGAGGTGTACATCCACCCGGGCTTCCCATCCTGCCGAGGCCGCTGCGGCGTACATCCCGAGGGACTCGACCGGAAAGGCCAGGGCTAATTGCAAAAGGGCTTTGCCGTCTTCGGTGCGCAAGCGCTGGTAATCGAGGGTGGCCGAAAGGGCCGTGGCCGCTTGGGCACGGACAGACTCGGCCGGGAGTACCCACCCGACCACTAACAGCAATATTCCACACAGAAGTTTTTGATAAAGCATGCGCAGCAGTTTTCTGGCTAAGATAGCAAACTTCGTAGGGTTGACCGACAAAAAAACGTTGACAGTTGACTTATCAAAAAATAGTGTCCTTATTATGGGCGCAGCAAGTCATGAAACAAGAATCCCTACACGCAGCGGCACTAGCCCCCGTGCGACTGGCACCCCTCCACTACTTGCCGGGCACGGCGTACTGGACGGCGCTGGCTACGGCGGACACGTGGGTGCTCGACGTGCACGCGCACTATCCCAAACAAACGCGCCGCAATCGCTGCTACGTGCGGGGGCCGCACCAGGTCGAATTGCTGACCGTGCCCGTGCGGAAGGGACGGGCCCTGCCCTTGCGCGAAGTGCAACTCGACGCAAGCCAGTCGTGGGCGCGGCACCACGCGCGCACCTTGCAAACAACCTACGGCAAGTCTCCGTACTTTGAGTTCTACGCCGACGAACTGCTGTCGCTGCTAGACAGGCCATGGCGGTTTTTGTACGACCTAAATTGGGCTATGCTGACATTCTGTCAGCAAGCGCTGGGCTTGTCGGTTCGAGTGGCCGAAACCACGTGCTGGCACGATCCTAAAGATATGTTTGCTGATTGGTCCGATATTCGCACAACGCTTGACCAGTCCACACTACCCGCCTGGTTTTGCCCCGTGCCCTACCGTCAGGTATTTGGTGAGCGTTTTGTACCCGATCTGAGCATATTGGACTTGTTGTGTTGCACGGGGCCACGCGCCACAGAAATACTACTCGCTGGTTATTCACCGGGCCCCCGCACCGATCGCGTTGCGCCCTGTGCGTATGAACAATTGCCCGGAGGAGTGCGTTAAAATTCGCATCATCGCAGTAGCAATTGCCTATTTTATATATATTTAGAAACTGCTTTATCGCATTAGGCACTCACAAATATGGAAGCAAAGTTCTCGAATAGAGTCAAAGAAGTGATTTCCCTTAGCCGCGAGGAGGCCCTGCGGCTGGGTCACGAATACATTGGTACCGAACACCTATTGCTGGGCATGATTCGCGAAGGTGAAGGAGTGGCCGTTGCGCTACTCAAGAAGCTCGGCGTATCGCTCGACGAACTCCGCGCCTCGATTGAGCGCGCTACCAAAAGTACGGCTACCAACAATGTAAAAAATCTGGCCAGCATCCCGCTGACGCGCCAGTCCGAAAAAGTGCTGAAGATTACTTACTTGGAAGCCAAAACTTTCAAAAGTGAAATTATCGGTACCGAGCATTTGCTGCTCTCGATCCTGCGCGACGAGGACAACCTGGCTTCCCAAATTCTGGAGAAGTACAACGTAAGCTACGACGTCGTGAAAGAACTACTTGAGTACCAATCTAATCAGCAACCCACCAGCGGCCCCTCCGATACCGACGACGACGACGACTCGTCGCGTCCCTTCGGCAGTTCCGGCGCTTCGGCGGGCAAAGACAAAGGCGCCGAAAAGTCGCGTACACCCGTACTCGATAATTTCGGTCGTGACCTGACCAAACTGGCCGACGACAACAAGCTTGACCCCATTATCGGGCGTGAGAAAGAAATCGAACGCGTGGCCCAGGTGCTGAGCCGTCGTAAGAAAAATAACCCGATCTTGATTGGTGAGCCGGGCGTGGGCAAGACGGCCATCGCCGAAGGACTGGCCCTGCGCATCGTGCAGAAGAAAGTGTCGCGTGTGCTGTTTAACAAGCGCGTCGTGACGCTCGACTTGGCCTCGCTCGTGGCGGGTACCAAATACCGCGGCCAGTTCGAAGAGCGCATGAAAGCCGTTATGAACGAGTTGGAAAAGTCGCCCGACGTGATCCTGTTCATTGACGAGATTCACACCATCGTGGGGGCAGGAGGGGCCTCGGGTTCGCTCGATGCCTCCAACATGTTCAAGCCCGCCCTGGCCCGTGGCGACATACAATGCATTGGAGCCACCACGCTTGACGAATACCGCCAGTACATCGAGAAAGACGGCGCCCTGGCCCGTCGTTTTCAGATTGTGATGATAGACGCCACCACGCCCGAAGAGACCGTTGAGATACTCAACAACATCAAGGACAAATACGAGGCGCACCACCACGTTAACTACACCGACGAAGCCATCGAAGCGTGCGTCAAGCTGTCGGATCGTTACATCAGCGACCGCTTCTTGCCCGACAAAGCCATTGATGTCCTCGACGAAGCAGGTGCCCGCGTGCACATCAATAACATCCACGTACCGCAGGACATTTTGGTGCTCGAAGAACAGATCGAGAATATCAAGAAGGAGAAAAACCGGGTAGTCAAAAGCCAGAAGTACGAAGAAGCCGCCCAACTCCGCGACAAGGAGAAGCGCCTGATCGAACAACTGGAAGTGGCCAAAAAGCGCTGGGAAGAAGAAACCAAGACCAAGCGCTACGGGGTGGACGAAGAAAATGTGGCCGAAGTGATCGGCATGATGACGGGCATTCCGGCCAGTCGCATCGCCCAGAACGAAAGCCTTAAGTTGCTCGGTATGGGCGAGAGCCTCAAAGGCAAGGTGATCGGCCAGGAAGAAGCCATCGTTAAGTTGGTGAAAGCCATTCAGCGAACCCGCGTAGGCCTCAAAGATCCTAAGAAGCCCATTGGTTCGTTTGTGTTCCTCGGCCCAACGGGCGTGGGCAAAACCGAACTGGCCAAGGTGCTGGCCACCTACCTCTTCGACAAGGAAGAAGCGCTGGTACGCATTGACATGAGCGAATACATGGAGAAATTCTCCGTATCGCGCCTTGTCGGAGCGCCTCCCGGCTACGTCGGCTACGAAGAAGGTGGGCAGTTGACCGAAAAAATCCGGCGCAAGCCCTACTCGGTCGTCCTGCTCGACGAGATTGAGAAGGCCCACCCCGATGTGTTCAACATCTTGTTGCAAGTGCTCGACGACGGCATCCTGACCGACGGCTTGGGTCGCCGGGTGGATTTCCGCAACACGATCATCATCATGACCTCCAACATTGGGGTGCGTGACCTGAAAGACTTCGG
>DAIMZG010000159.1:0-4634 GCA_036734065.1 Catalimonadaceae bacterium | reverse complement strand
ATATTAGTGAGTACGCCACCAGGCTAGATTTGCAGGCAAGCAAAAAAGAAATCAAAAAGGACCTGGCCAAGAACGGCAAAAAACTGGCCGATTGGCAGGATACGCTTTACGCCCACAAGCGCTACGCCGTGCTTTTCTGCCTGCAAGGCATGGACACCTCGGGAAAGGATAGCCTGATCCGCGAGGTGTTCAAGGGGTTCAACTCCCGGGGCGTGGTGGTGCACAGCTTCAAGGCGCCCAGCCCCCGCGAACTGCGGCACGACTATTTATGGCGGCATTACGTGGCCCTGCCCGAAAGGGGCAAGTTTGGCGTGTTCAACCGCACCCACTACGAGAACGTGCTGGTTACGCGGGTGAATCCCGAGTACCTCTTGCACGAAAACCTGCCCGGTATCGAAAGCCTCGACGACCTGGACGAGGAGTTTTGGCGCAGGCGATTTGCGCAAATCCGGAACTTCGAAAAGCACCTGCACGAAAACGGCACGATCGTGCTGAAATTTTTTCTGAACCTCTCGAAAGAAGAGCAGCGCCAAAGGCTGCTGAGAAGGCTGCGCAAGCCCAACAAAAACTGGAAGTTCTCGCCAGCCGATATGGAGGAAAGAAAGCTGTGGGCGCAGTACCGAGATTATTACCAGGAGGCCATTAACGAAACGGCCACCGCAAAAGCCCCCTGGTTCGTGATTCCGGCCGACGACAAGCCCACGGCCCGCTACCTGGTGGCCAAAATTCTCTGGGAAGAACTCTCGCAGTACGAAGACGTCCGGGAGCCGGAGCTTTCCGACGAGGTGCGACAAAACCTGGATAGCTACGAGGAACAACTGAAGAAAGAGTCCTGATCGCTTTGCGCTCGGACGAACGAAGGCGAGGTGGCCGAGGAGCGCGCAACCTTTTCTAAGAATCTATGTACATACATACGTTTTTAAAACCCTTTCTTTTATATGTCACATAATATGTTGTTCTCCGAGTTTGCCTTGGGCGACCTGCGCCTGAAAAATCGTCTTGTGATGGCTCCGCTCACGCGCAGCCGCGCTACCGACAACCTGCCCAACGCGCTGATGGTCGAATATTACAGCCAACGCGCCGAAGCGGGCCTGATCATCACCGAGGGCACAGCCCCTTCGCCCAACGCGCTGGGCTACCCGCACATTCCCGGCGTTTTCAGCACGGCGCAGGTGGAAGGCTGGCGCAAGGTTACCGAAGCCGTACACGGCCACGGCGGCAAGATCTTCATGCAACTGATGCACACAGGCCGCGTGGGCCATCCGCTCAACATGCCCGCCGGGGCTGAAATTGTGGCCCCCACCACCGAAGCGGCCCCCGGTGAAATGTACACCGACGCCGAAGGCCCCCAGGCGCACCCGGCTCCCCGGCTGATGCAGGCCGCCGACATTGCCCAGGCCAAGCAGGAATTTCTGACGGCCGCCCAAAATGCCATCGCCGCGGGCTTCGACGGCGTAGAGATCCACGGGGCCAACGGCTATTTGGGCGAGCAGTTTCTCAATCCGCTCACCAACCAACTCACCGATGCCTACGGCGGCTCGGCCGAAAACCGGGCGCGCTTTCTGCTGGAAGTGGCGCAGGAGATCAGCGCGGCTATTGGAGCCTCGCGCACGGGCATCCGCCTGTCGCCCTACGGCGTGTTCAACGGCACGGGTGCTTTCGACGACCTCGACCACACCTACCGTTACCTGGCCACCGAATTGGGCAAGATCGGCATCGCCTATGTTCACCTCGTAGACCACGCGGCCATGGGCGCGCCCGAGGTACCCCGGGCGATCAAGGAACTGATCCGCGACGCCTTCGGCGGTACGGTCATCATCAGCGGCGGCTACGACGACGAGCAGGCCGAAGCCGACCTGCAGGCCGGACTGGGCCACCTGGTGGCTTTCGGGCGGCCGTTCCTGGCCAACCCCGATTTGGTTACCCGCTTTCGCGAAGGGGCGCCGCTCAATGCGCCTGATCCCGATACGTTCTACACGCCCGGCCCCAAGGGCTACACCGATTACCCGCGCCTGGAAAAGTCGCCCGCTTGAGGAAACTTTTGGCAAAACAAAAGCGCCGGACAGCACCCAAGAGGCTGTCCGGCGCATTTTTTTGTCAATCCTTACGTTTCATCGCGGCAAAGGCAAGTGTTTTCTAGAAACACAGAAACTATTTTGTGCCGAATACTGTATTAGCTTGCTAACTCTGGCAACTGGTAACAATCATTTGTCACTATGTACCACCCTAAACCCCCCCTTATGCATGTTGAAAACTTCATTCGAGAAACGTCATAAATACGGCTTTGAACGCGCCACCTTCGGGAAGATGAAAAAACGCTACCGTGTTTACTATTGGGCCGTCATTACGCTCGTGGTCGTAGCCGAACTGGCTACGCACTAAATTTTTTACGATGAACTATTGCAGCGCGTGCGGCAGTGATCGTCTTCGGCAACAAGTGCCCGAAGGTGACACGGTCGCACGCCTCGTGTGTCAGCATTGTGGCTACGTCCACTACGCTCCGCCCCGCATTGTGGTGTGCGCCGTACCGATCTACCGGGGGCAGATGCTGCTTTCGCGGCGGGCCATCGGTCCGGCCGAGGGCCTTTGGAACGTCCCGGCGGGCTACCTCGAAAAGGGGGAAACGCCCGCTGCGGGTGCCCTGCGCGAATTGCAGGAAGAAACGGGCGCCACTGGGCGCATTATCCGCCCGCTGACGCTGTTCAGCATCCCCAGCCGCTTTCAGCTCGACCTTCACTTTTTGATCGAACTCGACAGCAACCACGTCGCCCCCGGGCCCGAAAGCAGCGAAGTACGGTTTTTTGCTTTTGACCAGATTCCGTCCGACCAACTGGCCTTTCGCTCCTGCGAGTTGGCCGTGGCCCGCTACTTGGCCCAGCCCGACTATCCGGGCGTGTTCGTAGAAAGCTTCGAAGAAACGGCCTGACTGCGCCCCGACGCGCCCCTAATGGCCAAAAGGCAGCCTGTCGCCAGCCTGCCTTTTGGTATTCATTTTTCCGGAAAGTTACTTCAACGCCATCTGTAGTTTAAATTCGGTCAGGCGGCGCTTGGTGTCGAGCGGGAACTCACCGTTCATCACCCAGTCGTAGAAGGCCGGCTCGCGCCGGAGCACGTCGGCTAGTTTGCGCCCCATGTGCTTGCCAAAAGCGACCACCACCTCGTCTTGCTCGTTGCGCTTGAAGCGCCCGGCCAGGTCCACCATTTTTTCGGCCGTCAGTTGGTGCAAATGCGCCACATCGTTGGCAACGGGCTGCGAGGCTTTGCCGAAAATATCGTGAATCGTGACGCCCTCGTAGCGCTTCACCTGCGCGTTGAGCACGTGGTAGGTGGCCAGGGCGTCGGTTTCGGCGCTGTGGGCACGGCCCAGCTCGCTCATGTCTTTGTCACAGTAGAATTTGAGCGCCGCCGTCAGGCTGCGCGACTCCATCAGGTGATAAATCCGCTGGGCGTCGAGGACGCGCCGCTGGCTGGTGTCGAAGGGCACGTCGGCCCGCAGAAACTCCTCGACCAGCAGGGGCAAATCGAATCGGAGGATGTTGAACCCGGCCAGGTCGCAGCCCTCCAGAAACTGGGCGTAGTTACGGGCCACCTGCTTGAAGGTGGACGCTTCGCGCACATCTTCTTCGTAGATGCCGTGGATGAGGCTGGTCTCGTGGGGGATAGCCACTTCGGGATTGATGCGCTCGGCTTTGTGCTTGAGGCTGCCGTCGGGCATGGCCTTGACCATGCCGATCTCGACGATGCGGTCGCGCACGACGTTGACGCCGGTGGTTTCCAGGTCAAGAAAAACGAGCGGCTTTTTGAGATGTAGATAGTGCATAGAGGAGTCGTAAAGGACTGGCAATATAGCGGTTGCCCCTAACTTGGGTGTCCGAACCGGACCGCGCTGATTGCGGGCGAACGGGAACGGCTGGAGCGCTACCAAGCAAAAGGTGACCTGGCGCCGACCGCCGACGTGCTGGCCTACCTGCGCTGGCGCGATGCCTAGACTTCGCCGACGGGCTTTAGTTGGTTGATGTCGTAGCCGTGGCGGCAGATTACGGCCTTGTCACCCCGGATGGCCACGGGTGGTCCCCACAACTCGGGCTCAACGCGCAGGATGTTGAGCCATTCATGTTCATCAAAATCTTTGTCGGCGTACTTTTCCTGATACAACCTCGACTGCGGGTTGATCAGGTCGCGCGGGTGGGCATCGGTCATGGTCAGGATTTGGGCCATGATGGTCTGCGTGACGGGCTCCTGGGTGACGTCAATCTGCCGGACGTGCTCGGTGATGGCCAGTGCGATGGGCATCAGGCTCGATACGTGTCCGCTTTGGCTGGACGGATTGTGGTAAATGAGAATGGTCTGGTCGTTGGTCTCCATACGAAGGACAAAAAAGTTTCCTAAGTGGTACGCGCCTTTCCCGGACAAAGATTTACGACACGGGCCGGGCGGCTAGGTTCCGGAGGTGCGTGGTATCGTTGTACATGTCCACGCTGAAACTGTTGCCTGTATGGGTGAGTAGATAGAGCCCGAGGTTGGCGTGCTCGAACATGTCCATGCAGCGCAGTTCGTAATTGAGCATCAGGCTCAGCAATACGCGCATGGCCCGGCCGTGCATGCAGACCAGGATGGTGCGCTCTTCGGGGCGG
>DAIMZG010000158.1:0-4647 GCA_036734065.1 Catalimonadaceae bacterium | reverse complement strand
TCGCAGGCCGTCACGTGCTCGTACCAGCCCAGGCGCTGCGGCTCGGCCGGGTTGTCGAGCGAGAAGATGTGCATGCCGCGGCTCGAGCCGATGAAAATGGCATCGCCCCGGGGAAAGATCGTTTCGATGTCCACGCCTACGTGAGAAAAGCTCGTTTGCACGGGCGCAGTGGGGTTGTCGAGGCCAAACACCCGCAGGGCGTGGTCGTCCACCACGTAGAGGTGGTCGCCCTGAATGGCAAAACGGGCCAGCGAACCGCCCGCGCCGGCCCGGGTTTCGCTGTTGCTGCTTAGGCTGTCGTTGTCGCCTTCACAGGCTTGCAGGGCGCCCAGTGTCAACAGGGCCAGCGCGTAGGTAAAGGGCTTTTTCATGATTTCTTCTCCCATTTTACGATGATCATATCGGCCGGCAACTGGTCGGGCTGGTATTCGCGGGGGATGCTCCCCCCGTCGGGCGGGTAGATGTTGGGATTGGGCAGCGCGTTGACCACCCGCCCGGCCACCTGCGGATCGGCCGGATTGCTCAGGTCGAACACCACCAAGTCCGTGACGTTGTCGGCGTACAGGTAGGGCCCGCGCACGGCTACGTCTACGCACCCCGGCACGCGGATAAAACCCCGAAATTCGGGCTGGGCGGGGTTTTGGTTGTCAATCACGTGGATGCCGTCGCCCATTTCGATCACGAACAGGTAGCGGCCCTGCACGTAGATTTTGCCCGGTCGCCGGAAGGGCTGGGGCGCATCGAAACGGACGGCAGCTATCATGTCGCTGCGTCGCATCAGCACGGGGGTGTACTCGGTGGTTTGGTTGACGATGGGGTCGGTTTCCCAGCCGCAGGCGGCCGCTGCGAGCAGCAGGCCAACCCAAAGTAGTTTTCGGAACATAGGCGAGGCGAGTAGATTTTTCCGCATAACGCAAAATGCCCACGCAGACGTTGCTTGCGTGGGCATTTAAATTTTATCAAAAACAACCATATGCTAACCAACTGCTACGTGGTCGCTCCCGGGGCCCACGGGCTTTTCGGTACTAACGCGCACTGTAGTTGGGAGCTTCGCGCATGATCACGACGTCGTGGGGGTGGCTTTCGCGCGAGCCGGCAGCCGTAATCTTGACAAAGCGCGCCCGCTGGAGTGTGGCAATGTCGGGTGCCCCGCAGTAGCCCATACCGGCCCGCAGCCCGCCTACCATTTGGTAGAGCACTTCGGCCACACGCCCTTTGTAAGGCACCCGCCCGACGATGCCTTCGGGCACGAGTTTCTTGACGTCGTCTTCGGCATCCTGAAAATAGCGGTCTTTCGAGCCATCCTCCATCGCTTCAACTGACCCCATACCGCGATAGGTCTTGAACTTGCGGCCTTCGTAAATGATCATCTCGCCGGGCGCCTCTTCGGTGCCCGCCAGCAGCGAGCCTATCATGATGCAACTGGCCCCGCCCGCCAGGGCTTTCACCAAATCGCCCGAATAGCGAATGCCCCCATCGGCGATCACGGGCACCCCCAGTTCGCGAACGGCTTCGGCCGCCTCCATCACGGCCGAGAGTTGGGGCATCCCCACCCCGGCGATCACGCGGGTGGTGCAGATGCTGCCCGGCCCTACGCCCACCTTGACGGCGTCGGCTCCCGCCTCGGCCAGGGCCAAGGCACCTTCGGCCGTGGCCACGTTGCCCGCTACCACTTCCAGGTCTTCGAAGGTATCCTTGATGCGGGTGATGGCTTCGAGCACGCCGCGCGAGTGGCCGTGGGCCGTGTCAATACTGACCACGTCTACACCCGCTTTGCGCAGGGCCGCGATGCGGTCAATCAGATCGGGCGTGATGCCCACGGCCGCCCCCACGCGCAGGCGGCCAAACTCGTCTTTGCAGGCATTGGGCCGATCGCGTTTCTTGAGAATGTCTTTGTAGGTAATCAGCCCCGTCAGTTGGTAATCGGCGTTGACGATGGGTAACTTCTCGATCTTGAACTCTTGCAAAATCTCTTCGGCGCGGCCCAAGTCAATGCCTTCGGGGGCTGTCACGAGGTTTTCGCGGGTCATGATCTCGCCCACGGGGCGTTCCATGTTTTTTTGAAAACGCAGGTCACGGTTGGTAATAATTCCTTGCAAGCGTCCTTGCGCATTGACAATGGGAATGCCGCCAATCTTAAACTCGCGCATGATGCGGACGGCCTCGCCCAGCAGGGCGTTTTCCAACAACGTGATCGGATCGAGGATCATGCCGCTCTCCGAGCGTTTCACCTTGCGTACCTGTTCGGCTTGCTCGGCGATGGACATATTCTTGTGAATAAACCCGATGCCTCCTTCCTGCGCCATGGCAATGGCCAGTTCGTACTCGGTCACGGTGTCCATCGCGGCCGACACCAACGGGACGTTGAGTCGGATGCGGCGCGTGAGCTGCGTAGCGGTTTGCGTATCGCGGGGCAGCACCTCCGAATAGGCCGGTACCAGCAGCACGTCGTCGTACGTGAGGGCTTCGAAGAGAAATTTGTGGGATGCGCGGGGCGCAGCTACGGCTTCCAGATTTTGGTCGAAAGCTTCGTAGGGGGTCTTGAGAGAAGGGGGCATGGCAAATCGCGTATTTGCCGCACAAAGCTACTAAAAACTCTGTAGCTGAAAAGTATTGACGACCAATTTTGCAAGTTTGGGGATAATGGCTAATCCCAGTTCAAATCGCCCCCCCACTACCGTGCGCATCGCGGGTTTTTCGATATTTTTGCCGGACGCGCAAGCCACCGTCTACTCTTGTGCCTCTTCCTACTTTCACCCACGTCTATGACGCTTCGTTCTTCCGAAAAAATTCTTGTGATCGGGGCCAGCGGCCAACTTGGCTCTGAGCTCACCGCTGCCCTCGCGGCTGCCTACGGGGCCGCCCACGTGGTAGCGGCCGACATCCGCCCCCTACCCGACCATGATGGGCCCTTCGAGCCGCTCGACGTGCGCGATGCTCACCGCTTGGGCCAAGTGCTCGATCGCCACCGCATCACGCAGGTGTACCACCTAGCCGCCATGCTGTCGGCGCGGGGCGAGGCCGAACCCCTCACGGCTTGGCACCTGAATATGGACAGTTTGCTGCACGTGCTGGGAGCCGCCGCCGAAAAGAAACTCCGGGTGTTTTGGCCCAGTTCCATCGCGGTGTTCGGTCCCGAAACGCCCAAAAAGCGGGCTCCCCAGCAGACCGTAATGGCCCCCACCACCGTGTACGGCATCAGCAAACTGGCCGGAGAACGCTGGTGCGCCTACTATCAACAGAAGCACGGCGTGGACGTACGCAGCCTCCGCTACCCCGGGCTGATTGGCTACAAAACGCTGCCGGGAGGGGGCACTACCGACTATGCCGTGGACATTTTCTACCAAGCCCTCGAGCACCAGGCCTACACCTGCTTTCTGGCTGCCGATACCTACCTGCCCATGATGTACATGGCCGATGCCGTACGGGCGACGCTGGAGTTGATGCACGCCCCGGCCAACAGTTTGCAGGTGCGCGACAGTTACAACGTCGGGGCGCTGAGCTTTACGCCCGACCAATTGGCCGCCGCCATCCGCCAACATATACCGGAGTTTGCCATCGAATACGCCCCCGATTTCCGGCAGCAAATTGCCGATACGTGGCCCGACAGCGTGGACGACAGCGTCGCGCGGCACGATTGGGGCTGGCAACCGACCCACGACTTGGCGCGCATGGTGGCCGATATGTTCGCTCACCTGCGGGTGACGGCCTCGCCGGGCTAGTCGAGCAGCAGGCTCAGCAACTCGGCCAGGCGTCCTTTAAGTTCTTTGCGGGGAACAATGCAGTCGAGAAAGCCGTGTTCGAGCAAAAACTCGGCCCGCTGAAAACCTTCGGGCAAGCTCTTACCGATTGTTTCGCGGATTACCCGCGGGCCGGCAAAGCCGATCAGTGCGTTGGGTTCGGCAATGTTGAGGTCACCCAGCATGGCGAAGGAAGCCGTCACACCCCCCGTAGTAGGGTCGGTCAGCAGCGAGATGTAGGGAATGCCCGCTTCGTGCAACAGCGACAGGCGGGCCGACGTTTTGGCCATTTGCATGAGCGAAAAGCCCGCTTCCATCATGCGCGCGCCGCCCGACCGGGAAATGATCAGCAGCGGCAGGCGGTGGTCGTGGGCGTAGTCAATGGCCCGGGCGATTTTCTCACCCATCACCGAACCCATCGAGCCGCCGATAAAGGCAAAATCCATGCAGGCGACCACAATCTCGCGCCCCTGGCTGGGGCCGTGCGCCACGCGTAGCGCGTCGCGCAGGCCCGTTTTCTGCTGGGCGGCCTGGCTGCGCTCGGCGTACGGTTTGGTATCGGCAAACGAGAGCGGATCGGCCGAGCAGAGTTCATCGAACAACTCCGTGAAACTTTCTCCGTCGAAAAGGAGCGAAAAATATTCAGCCGAACCAATCTGGGCGTGATATCCGCAGTTGACACAAGTGTAGGCATGCTCCTGGTGCACGCGCGTCAGCATCACGGTTTTGCATTCAGGGCACTTGTGCCACAGGCCATCGGGCGCCTCTTTTTTCAGTTCTGTAGGAGTATTGATCCCCTTTTCTTTGCGTACAAACCAAGCTGCCATAAGTGGTCATTAGGAACAAACGCGGACGCGTTTGCAAAAGTAAGACGCCAAAAATAGCAAAACGCGCCGACTTCCGTAGA
>DAIMZG010000157.1:3280-4664 GCA_036734065.1 Catalimonadaceae bacterium | reverse complement strand
TAGGCCACTTGGAACGTCAGGAACCACAAATCTACCCCGAGGCCCACGTGGGCATTGAAAAACGAACGGTTGAGGTTGCTGTTGGCAATGTTGAAGTCGTTGTCCATCACGCGGGTGAAGTAGCCGTAGGAAAGGCCGCCGAGCAGGTTGAGCGATGAAGAGGCGTCGCGGCTCTGCACCAGGCGCACGCCCAGCAGCACCGGAATCTGCACGGCGTTGAGGTCAAGGCGGTCTTCGAGGTTGGTGTTGTCCGGGTTTTCGAGGTCCTGGCGCGCCACCAGGTCGGAAGTCAACCGTATGAAGTCCACGCCGGGCTGTACAAACACGCGCGTGCCGAAGCGGGCGTAGGCACCGGCCTGAAAGCCCACGCGGGCCCCCGAGCTTTCGAAGTCAGCATTGTCAGTACGCAGCCGCGAGAGGTTGGGGCCTACGTGTGCGCCAATCTGAAATTGGGCGAAGGCCGTGGTCGAGAGGGCGGTCAGGAGGATGACCAGAAAAAAGTTTTTCATAAAAGTGCGGGTTAGAAAGATGCACTTCTATACGCGATTGCAATGAATAGTTTACCTGACGATTAAGTATTCGGAAAGGCTGTCGAAGTGAGGCGCGTGCGGTAGGCGTCCACCACCACGTCGCCCTGGCCACCCACGGGCAAGGCGACGTGGCCCGCTATGTGGCCAATGGGCAGGCCAAAAGCCACCGGAAAATCGTAGTCGGCTACGGCCGCCGCGATGATCTCCTCGGCCGTCTGGCCAAACATATCTGGCGCCGGGTTGTCGAGCATGTCCGTGCATTGGCCCACCAGCAAACCCGTCAGCTCGGCCAGCAGACCCGCCCGGCGCAATTGGCCCATCATCCGGTCGAGGCGGTAGAGGTACTCGCCCACTTCTTCGATGAAGAGCCAGCAACCGCGCGTGGTGGGGGCGGTGGCTGTGCCGAGGCTGCTCACCAGCAGGGCCAAGTTGCCACCCACCAGCGGGGCCACCGCGCGTCCCGGGCGGTTGAGGGGGTGGGCGGGGGCATAGCAAATGTCGGTGCCCGTAAAAAGGTGGCTGTGCAGGCTGTCGAGGGCGGGGGGGGCGCCGGCATCGCCAAAACGCAGGGGCATGGTGGCGTGCAGGGCCTGAAAGCCCTGCGCCTGGGCAGCCAGCAGCAGGGCCGTGGCGTCGCTGTAGCCCACGAGCCATTTGGGCGCAGCCCGAAAGCCCCGCCAGTCGAGGCGGTCGAGCCAGCGGGTGGTGCCGTAGCCGCCCCGGGCGCAGAGCACGGCCCGTACGCCGGGATCGTCGAGGGCGGCTTGCATATCGGCCAGGCGGGCCTCGTCGGGCCCGGCAAACACGTGAAACTGGTCGTAGAGGTGGGCGCCCGCCTCGGGCTGCAAGCCCCA
>DAIMZG010000157.1:0-3180 GCA_036734065.1 Catalimonadaceae bacterium | reverse complement strand
AGCCGTGTACCGATTTTTATGCCTAAGCCTGCTGCTCGCGTGGGCCGTCACCGCGCAGGCCCAGATTCTCAATATCGAGCGCCTGCGCCTCGAAAAAGATACCGCCCGCACCGTCTTGCTCAAAGCCACTTTCGGATTGAGCACCTTTAACCGCAGCGCGGCCGAGAACCAGCCGGTCAATTTGTTTGGCTACAACGTGGACGTCAACGCGATCGCCTACCCGGGTGAGCACGCCTATATCTTCGTGTCCAAATTTGACTACCTGCGCATCAACGAAAACGACTTTCTCAACTTTGGTTTTGTGCACGGGCGAGCCAATTTTCTGCGCGACCGCCGGGTCAACTACGAAACCTTCGCCCAATATTCATTCGATAACTTCCGGCGGCTCAACCCGCGCTGGGTGGCGGGAGGGGCAGTCCGGCACCATCTGATTCGGGAAGAAAAAGTCACGTTCACCTTTGGCGTAGGAGGGATCTACGAGTTTGAGCGCTGGCAACAGCCTTTCACAGGAGAGATCGTCGAGGTCAACTTTTTCAAGAGTTCCAACTACTTCACGCTGCGGGCTACGCTCAATCAGTTTGTGGATTTCAATACGGTCAATTACTACCAGGTAGGTTACGACCGGGCGGCGGGCGTGTGGCGGCACCGCCTCAATGGTTCGCTCAACGTCAATACCAAGATCACGCGCCGCTTTTCGCTGACCAACGCGTTCGATATTTCCTACGAAGACAAACCCATCATCCCGATCACCCGGCTGATCTACTCTTTCCGGGTGGGCATGTCGCTGGATTTGTGATGCTAACAACGAGGTCGCTGGAAATTATTCGGATTTCGAAAAGTGCTAATCCCTCTTGAGAAACATTGGAATAGAGCTTTCATAGAAAATTTACGCAGATTAATTTTTTTGAATGAAATGATAAGAATTTTAATAATTCATTAAGAATAAACGCTTTAATTTTAATTTATTACAAAATAACATTAAAAAATCTATAAATTTGTAAATATGTGGCTTTTGAAAAGCAATACTTTTCCGAGGCGTACGATAATCACCTTAATTGCTGCTTCACGAAATTTTAATCTCTCAAAACAAAATATCATAAAGCAATTCTTCGCTAAGTGTTTCCTATGTGCGCTTCTGCTGATGCACGCCGGCCTGCTCCATGCACAAGACCCCACGAGCGACCCGCGCTCGAGTTTCAACATCTCGCTCAATTCGGACATCTTTTTTGGCTTCTACCCTTTCTTTCAGGGTTCGTTTGGCGTGAGCGAAGCCGTTGACCTGACTTTCTACGGTATCCTCTGGTCGGGGGGCGGCCCCGGTGCTAGCTGGGGTAACTGGACGGAGTTTGGTATTGGCATTGGCCTGCCCGTGGGCGAAGCCCTCTACATCAACCCGCAACTGGGGGTGCTCAACGGCAGCCTCACCTCGGGACTAGGCACGCCCGTGTTGTTCGAAGGACTGGTGCCCAACCTGACCGTTAGGCTCAACGACCAGCAAGTGGAAGGCGAGCTTTACGCCGGTTACTACCTGGGCTTTGACCACGGCAATGGCGTGACCAACAACTTTTTGCACTACTGGGCCAATAGTGGTTACAAAGTCAACCGCTTTTTCTCGGCGGGGCTGCACTTCGAGCAGCTCAGCTTTACGGGCGGCCAGAACCAGGGTGAAGACCCGGCCTATCCGTTCTACATGGCGCTGGGGCCCTACGTGCAGTTTTCGGTGCCCAATGCCAATGCCTTTGCCCGCTTCACGACTGGCGCCGACTTGCGCTCCGACGAGCAGATTGCCAAAAGTGGCTTCGATCAGCCATCCTTCTTCAAATTGTCCGTAGGGGTCGGTTTCTAAACAGATCAATCCCATCCATCCCCCGTAGAGACGCGATTTATCGCGTCTTTTTTTGTGCAGGACGATTTATCGCATCTTTTTTTGTGCAGGGCGATTTATCACGTCTTTTTTTGTGCGGGGCGATTTATCGCGTCTTTTTTTGTGCGGGGCGATTTTCTGCAAACACGCTCTCTTTGCCCGAGGGGACCGTGAGCGTATCCTGCGGATTGCCCACGCGCCAGGAAGTGTAGGACTGGGCAAAAATAACAGCCCTGCCCATCAGCACGAGGCCGACGAGCAGGGCCGTCCGTACGAAGGCTTTATGCCTGGTATTGCTCAATGGCCTGGCAAATCTGCTGGAAGATTTCGTCAATCTCGCCGACGCCCGCTACGGCCGTCAGTTTGTCTTGTGCTTGGTAGTAGTTGGCTACGGGCAAAGTCTTGCTGTTGTATTCGGCGATGCGGTTGCCGATGAGGGCGCTGTTTTGGTCGTCGGCCCGGCCCGAGGTTTTGCCCCGGTCGAGCAGGCGACGGATCAGTTCTTTGTCCTCTACTTGCAAAGCCACCATGCAGGTGATCTCGGTTTGGTGCTCGGTGAGGAGCTTGTCGAGGGCTTCGGCCTGGGCCACCGTGCGCGGAAAGCCGTCGAAGATGAAGCCGGCGGCCTGCTGGTTTTCGCGCAGCTTGCTTTCGATCATGCCGATGACGACTTCGTCGGGCACGAGCACGCCCTGATCCATGAGTTGTTTGGCCTTGAGGCCCAGCGGGGTGCCCGCCGCGATTTGCGAGCGGAGCAGATCGCCCGTGGACAGGTGTACGAGTTGATACTTTTCGATGAGCTTCTCGCTTTGGGTTCCTTTTCCCGCACCGGGAGGGCCGAAGAGGACAAGATTGAGCATAGCAAAGTGGTGTATAGTGATGAGAAAATTTTGTAAAAGCCTAAGGTAGATACTCAGTTGGCAAAGGTCAATGATCAAGGACAAAAAATCATTCGGCCAATTGGTAGAGATTACGCAGGTTGCGGCCCAGCCCATCGTAGTCCAGCCCGTAGCCCACCACAAAGCGGTCGGGGATTTCGAAGCCCACGTAGCGCAAGTCTAGGGGCTTGCGCGTGGCCTCGGGCTTGTGCAGCAGCGTGGCCACGGCCAGCGAGGCGGGCCGGAAGGTGCGCAAGTGCCGCAAAATCTCGTACATGGTCAGGCCCGTGTCCACGATGTCCTCGACGACGATCAGGTGGCGCCCCTGCAGGTTCTTGTCCAGCCCCAGAATCTCCTCTACTTCGCCTTTGCTCTGCGTAGCCTGGTAGGAGGCCACGCGAATGAAGGTGATCTCGACGGGTATGGCGAGGCTTCGCA
>DAIMZG010000156.1:0-4667 GCA_036734065.1 Catalimonadaceae bacterium | reverse complement strand
TGCCCGGCGATGGTATGTACTACTACTTCGGACTGATGGCGCTGTGCGGCGTGGGTGTTACGGTGGGTTACCGCTACAAATGGGCGATGGGACTGTACACCCTGCTTTGGACAGGGGCCTATGTCATGCAGAAGACCAGCTACAACAACCACTATTATCTGCTCATTTTGCTCTGCGCACTGATGTGGCTCATGCCCGCCCACCGGGCCTTTTCGCTCGACGCCCGTCGGCGCGAGGCCCTTGGTTCCGGGGGGCAGGCGCGCACCTGTCCGCGCTGGTGCGGCGAGGTGCTGATCTTGCAGTTGGGCATCGTCTATACCTACGCGGCCATCGCCAAAATTTATCCGGACTGGCTGGAGGCGCGGCCGCTCGACATCTGGTTCGCGGCCCGGGCGCACTATCCCGTGGTGGGTCCCTGGCTACAAATAGACTGGGTGAAGCAACTGATTGCTTACGGAGGCATCGCTTTCGACCTGACCATTGTACCCCTGTTGCTGTGGCGGCGCACGCGCTGGCCAGCCGTGGGGTTGTCGGCGGGCTTTCATTTGTTCAACTCGCTGGTTTTCCACATCGGGATTTTCCCGTACCTGATGCTGGGCATGTTGCTGTTTTTCTTTCCGGCCGAGGCAGTGCGCCGCCGTTTTTTCCCGCGCCGTCGGCCCCTAGAGGCCTCGCCCGTACCCGCCACGCTGACGCGTCCGCAACGTGTACTGGGCTGGGTTTTTCTATGCTACTTTGCCATTCAAGTCTATTTGCCCCTGCGTCACTGGTTTTATCCCGGCGACGTGCACTGGACCGAAGAAGGTCACCGCCTGTCGTGGCAGATGATGCTGCGGAGCAAGTCCGGCACGGCGTACTTTGAAGTGGAAGACCCCCAGACGGGCCAGCGCACACGCGTGCAGCCGCGCGATTTTCTGACGCCCAAGCAAGCCCGTAGCATGGCCGTGCGGCCCGACATGACGTGGCAGTTTGCCCAGTACCTGCGCCGAGACTACGCCGCCCAGGGGCAGCCCGGTGTGGGCGTGTACGCTTACACGCAGGTGCGGCTCAACGGCCGCCCCGCCGAGCCGCTCGTAGACAGTCGGGTGAATTTGGCCGCGGTGCCCTGGGAGCGATTCCGGGCAGCCGAGTGGATTACACCGGGTCCAACCCGATCAAAATAAACGTGTTACTTAGTCACTTTTATTTTCTTAATAAATACGTGTTAACCATACGTGTGAAAATATATACGACATAAGAATAAATTTATACTATTCGTAGGCTGATATTGCGATGCAATTCTGCTGTATTCTACATGGAAGTTCATACCCACCAGGTATCTACCCAAAATTCGCCTTCGCGCCACTCAGTGGAGGTATTGCCAGGGGCCTGGCCTACGCCGTTGAGGGTAGGCTGGCTACGCTGGGCGGGTGGCGTGTACGTGGCAGCGGCCTTGGCCCGGCTGCTGAGTCTGCTCTGGTATTATGACCCGGTATGGCTATTGGCTGCGCTCGGATCGGGCGTATTGGCCTTGGTTGGGTTGTATTTCTGCCGAATGCAACGTGTCGCCTGGGCCTACAATGCCTACCTCGGGGCGTTGGCCTGGCGGCTGCTTATGCCCGGTTTTCTGCTCGACGAACTGAATACCCTTTGGTGGCTCGAAACGATGGCGTATTTGTTTGGGGGGGTGCTCTTTGCCGGACTGCTGGCCACCAGGGCGTATCAACTACTGCTTGTGGCGCTGATTAGCGTGGTGGCTTGGAGTGTGCACCAACTCCGGTTTACCGATCAGCACGTATTTTGGGCTGCTTACGACGGCGTGGTGGGCGGATCGTTGCTGCTGTGCATTGCGGCTACAATCTGCTACCAGCAGGTAGTGTCTCGTTTATCGGCCAAGTACCAAAGCCTGGTGCACATGCTTGCTGGCCTCAGCACGGAGTCCGGCCGACGGACGGCCGACCTGGAGATGCGTACAGAGGTGCTGGAGCAAGACGCGCAGCGCTTGCGCTTTCACGCCCAACAACTCGAAAAACAACTTATTACCAGCCACGCTACGTGCGAAAAACTACGGGTCGAAAAACTACGGGCCGAAGAAGCTTCGCGCACCAAGGAGCAATTTCTGGCCAACATGAGCCACGAGATCCGAACGCCCCTCAACGCCATTGTGGGGATCACCAACTTGTTGCTCAGCGAAGAACCGCGTTCCGATCAGATGAACAACTTGCATACGCTGCAGTTTTCGGCCCAAAACCTGCTGGCCATCATCAATGATATTCTCGATTTTTCGAAAATAGAGGCGGGTAAGGTGGACTTTGAGCAACTCGCCTTCCGGCCCGCCGATTTGCTGAGCAAAATTCGGAAAAGCTTCGCGCTGCCCGCCCGGGAGAAGGGAATAGCCCTGCGGTTGTTGCAAGACGACAGCCAGCCCGAATGGTTGGTGGGCGACCCCACACGCCTGACGCAGGTCATTGTCAACTTGATGAGCAATGCCCTCAAGTTTACCAAGCAGGGCAGCATTACGCTCGAAACCGAGGTGTGCTGTACTGGCACCACGGGCACGGAGTTGGCCATCACAGTGACTGATACGGGCATCGGGATAGCCCCCGATAAGCAGCAGGTGGTGTTTGATATGTTCACCCAAGCCTCGGACGATACGACGCGCCATTTTGGCGGCACGGGGCTGGGGCTGGCCATCACGCGGCGACTGGTCGAGTTGCAGGGAGGGGTTGTCAGCCTGAATAGTGCGCCCGGCGTAGGCAGTGCTTTCACAGTCGTGATTCCCTTCGGCCGTGCCACGGGTGGCCACGCCACGGCCGATCTAGAGGTTGAGGAAACGCCCCGTCAAGAAAGAAGCCTGGAGGGCCTGCGCGTGCTGGTAGTAGACGACAACCCGATCAACCTGCAAATCGCCCGGCAGATGTTGGCGCAATGGGGTGCGCACGTCACGACGGCTGACAGTGGAACAGATTGTTTGCGACAGTGCGCCGAACGGCCATTCGACCTGATTTTGATGGATATTCAGATGCCAGATATAGACGGTTTCGAGACCACCCGCCGCCTGCACGTTTGGGAGCAAACGGCGGAGCGCACGCCTACGCCTGTGGTGGCCCTGACGGCCTCCGTCAGCGAGGGGCTGACCCGTCAAGCCCGTGAAGCGGGGATGGCCGATGCCCTCGTGAAACCCTTCGAGCCGATGGTGTTGCGTAGTAAGGTTGCCCGCCATGCCCGCCCACCGCATACTTTGAAAATAGCCTGACCCCCCTATCTTTGGACGTGGCCCGCACACAGCGGCCCATCTAACTTTTTGCCGATGTCCACGGATGTAATCATCGTAGGCGCGGGGCTGGCGGGGCTAACCGCCGCTGCTTACCTCCAGCGCAAAGGTTTGCGCGTACAACTGCTCGAAGCGCAGGATCAGGTAGGTGGCCGGGTGCGCACCGACCGCGCCGAAGGCTTCCGCTTCGACCGGGGTTTCCAGGTACTGCTGACCGCCTATCCCGAAACGCGCCGCCTGCTCAACTACGAAGCCCTCGAACTCAAAAAATTTGTGCCCGGGGCGTTGGTCTGCCACGCAGGCGGACAGTCGCTCGTCACCGATCCGTTGCGCTACCCGGGGGGAATTTTTTCTACGCTGCGCGCGCCCTTCACCAACGTACCCGACAAGTTCCACACCGTGCTGCTCAAGCAGTTGCTAGGCAAGGCGACGCTCAACCGCATCTTTGCCGGGCCCGAATATCCCACCGCCGATGTGCTGAGCCGCTACGCGTTCAGCCCCCGGTACATCCGGGATTTCTGGCGCCCGTTTCTGGGGGGGATTTTCCTCGAAAACGAGCTGACCACCTCGCGCCGCATGTTCGATTTTGTGTTCAAGATGTTTTCGACGGGCGACACGGCCCTGCCCGCCCGCGGCATCGAGATGATCCCCCGCCAGATGGCTTCGTACTTGCCGCGCGAGGCCGTGCTAACGGGTAAGCGTGTGCAGCAGGTATCGCCCGGCCGCGTCGTGACCACCGAGGGCGAAACGTTCGAGGCGCGGGCCGTGCTGGTAGCCACCGAAGGGCCGGGCCTGGCGGCCCAACTTACCGGACGCACGCCTCCGCCGGGTCGGGGCGTGACGTGCCTGTACTTCGCAGCTGACAGTTCGCCCGTGGCGCGCCCCGTCATTGTGCTCAATGCCCGGCCTCAGGCTTGGATCAACAACGTGAGTGTGGTGAGCGACGTGGCCCCCGAGTACGCCCCGCCCGGTCAGGTGCTGATCTCAGCCTCGGTCAACGGTTTGCCCGAAGGTGACGACGACACGCTTTTTGCCCGCGCCATGGTGGACTTGCTGGCCCTGTTCGGCGAATCGGTGCGCACGTGGCGCCCGCTGCGCATCTACCGCATTCCCTACGCCCTGCCCGACCAGACGTCGGTGCGCAACCACGCGACGGTAGAAAACATCAAGCTGCGCGAAGGCATCTACCTTTGCGGCGACCACCTGATGAACGGTTCGATCAACGCGGCCATGAAGTCGGGGCGCTTGGCGGCGGACGTCATCGGGGTGGATTTGGCCTAGAAACCGTCGGTAGCAGGGGCAGTGTCGGCCTTGCGAAAGAACAAGACGTGCTGCTGGGGCAAGGTTTGGTTGCGGCCCGCAAAGCGCAGCCCCACGGCTTCCATTTCGCGGATGGCCTGGGGCTCGCTCATTT
>DAIMZG010000155.1:2789-4686 GCA_036734065.1 Catalimonadaceae bacterium | reverse complement strand
TCGGTGACCACGCCGTTGGAGGTGCCGTCCACGATCACGGTGGCGCCGGGCAGCAGCTCACCCGTGTCGCGGTCGCGCACGGTGCCCCGCAAACTGCCCTTGGCTTCCTGCCGCGCAGGGGCGGGCGGCGGGGCTGCCTGCCGGATCATGATCTGATCACCGCGCTGTTCGAACACCAGGGCGTCGGTGGCCAGCAGCGTGCGCAAGATGTCGGCCACGCTGGCCTCGCGGTGCAAGGTGATGCGGCGGGCGATGTCCACGTAGTTGGAACTGTAGACAAAGCGAAACTCGGTGCGCGCTTCTAGGTCGAGCAGCACGTCTTCGAGGGGCAAATCTCGGTAATCCACCGCCACAATCACCTCTTCCATCCGTTTTTCCGGGCTCGATTGCCCCACCGTGTGAAAGCCGGTGAGCAGTACGAGCAACAGGGAAACGAAGCGCTGGGCCTCCCGACGTGATCGAAATGGGAAAGGTGCAGGCATGCAGGTGGTAGGCTTTGGGTTGCTGGTGTTGACAATCCCTTGCCTCCGGTGGCAGGCACAAGGCTGTCTTACGGGTCTGACGCTGCCCGCCTGACCTCACCCTTACGCCCTCCGCTTTTTTTCTTTCCCTTTTGTGCTTTCTCCGCACAAATAGACCGACGACCCGTTTTTTTGCCAGACAAAACTGTGTAATCTTGCCCCTGGCCAAACGCCCCGGCCCACGGGGGTCGCCTCCGGGGGGCTGGATGAGTACTGGCCCCGACCTCGGTGCCGAAAATCCTGAATTTGTTTACCTTGTATTCATGGCCGAGGCCAATACCACCACCCGCGCATTGGATGATCAGGCAAATGCCTTACTCAGAAAAATCGTAGGAGACGATGACCGGGCGGCTTTTGCGCAGTTGTTCGAGCTTTTCTACGCGCCGCTCTGCCTTTCGGCGCTCAAGGTGGTGGGTTCGCCCGACCTGGCCGAAGAGGCCGTCGGCGACGTGTTCGTCAAGATCTGGAAAAATCGGTCCCACCTGCGCATCGAGGTTTCGCTGCGGGCCTACCTTTTCCGGGCTGTGCGCAACCAGAGCCTCGACTACCTCAAAAAGCAACCCGCCCGCACCGAAGCCCACGACGACCCGCGCCTACCGCTGGCCGATCCCGACGCTTCGCCCGAAGCGCTGCTGATTCACCAGGAACTGCAACGGCGCATCGAAGCGGCCGTTGCCAACCTGCCACCCCAGTGCCAGCAAATATTCCGGCTCAGTCGCGAAGAGGGCCTTAAGTATCAGGAAATTGCCCAGCAACTCAACTTGTCCATCAAGACCGTAGAAACGCAAATGGGGCGTGCCCTGCAAAAACTGCGGCGCGACCTGGCGGCCTACCGACACCTTTTTTGACCCAACGGCCAACGGGGGCTGGTTTGCCCGCCCCTTTGCTGGCTAGTCTCTGGGGGGATTTCTCGGCTAGGGCGTACACCGCTGGCCCGTCACGACGAAGCGATCGCCCCGGCGTTCGTATCGGATGGGCATCACCATGCTGACGTAGTCGAGCACTTGTTCGAGCGATTCGTTTTCGAAGGTGGCCGTCAGGCGACACTGGGCCAGTTGGGCCGAGTCCAACTCGATGGTCACGCCGTACCAGCGGCTCAGGCGCTGGGCCACCACGGGCAGGGGTTCGTCGTAGAGCACTAGCATACCCTGCGTCCAGTCGGCCGCCGCGGCCAGCTCGAGGGGTTCTTCCACGGCGCGTTGGGCCGTTTTGCCCGTGCGGTGTTCGAGGGTGCCCTTTTCGCGGGGACGCAACAACATGGTGCGGGCGCTGTTCTGCCGATCCGTCACGCGGACTTCGCCCGTGACCACCAAGGTTTCGGTCTGGGGCATGTCGGGATAGGCCCGCACGTTGAACGACGTGCCCAACACGCGCAC
>DAIMZG010000155.1:0-2689 GCA_036734065.1 Catalimonadaceae bacterium | reverse complement strand
TGCGCGGGGCTTTCGGCCCGCCATGCGCGGAGCTGCGCAGCCTGGGAGGGGGTGATCTCGCCCGCCAAGTCGGCCGCGATGAGCGCGTAGGGCGTATCCTCAGACATTTCCATAGTGGCAATTTTGCTATCAGGACGCTACCCCGTCGCCTTGCCCCGACACCAGGGCTGTTTTTTTACAAATTTACCGCGTCGTCAGGGTCAACGGGATCAAGGGCGTCCTTGATAAACCTTCTACCACTCATTCCTGAATGGCCAATTGGGGGTGCGGGCGGCTTGCGCCCTGGTTTTCATCTTCAAACACAATCCCTCACTGATGAGTCTATCGCGTGCTGATTTCCTCAAAACGGGTTTGCTCGGGTTGGCCGGCACCACTTTGCCGACCTGGGCGGCGGCCACACCAACGGTCGAGGCGGCCCGCAAATTGGTCAAAATTACGGATGTAAAGCCTTATGTGCTGAAAAAGGCACTTTTCGTCAAAATAGAAACCGACGCGGGCATCTCGGGTTGGGGCGAGGGCGACCACGAGTTTATTCCCATCATCGCCCAGCTTGTCACCACGTTGTGCAAGCCCATCCTGGTCGGGCAAGATCCCTTCGACTCGGAGCACCTCTGGCACCAACTCTACTTTGAAGGGCTGGAAGGCGGCACTTCGGGGCTGGTGCCGGGCGCCATCGCTGGCTGCGACAACGCCCTCTGGGACTTGAAAGGCAAGCTGCTGGACATGCCCGTACACAAGCTGCTTGGCAGCTCTAAGGTCGAAAAGGTGCGGGTGTACGGCAGCTACGGTCGCCGCAAAAAAGGGGGCTTCAAAACGCCGGAGGAAATGGCCGCCGAAGGGATGGCCTTCGTCGAACAGGGCTACACCACGATCAAAGCCCGGATGCAGCTCTACGACCGCGACCGCAACCCGCCGTTTCACTTTACCTACGACTGCATCAAGGCCGTGCGCCGGGCCGTCGGCGACGAGATCGAACTGTTTGTAGATTTTAATAATGGCTACACGGCGGGCAAAGCCATTGAGCTGGGCCTCAAGCTCTACGAGCATTTCAATATCAAGGTCGTCGAAGAGCCCGTCTCCAGCCAGGACTACCACGGTTTGCGGCAGGTAGTGGACGCGCTGCCCTGCGATGTAAACGCCGGGGAGCACGAATACAACAAATGGCAGTTTCGCGACCTGATCACGGTGGGCAATATTGACACGCTCAACCTGGATCTGATCAAATGCAGCGGCCTGACCGAGTGCCGCAAAATTGCCGGCATGGCCCAGGCCTTCGAAAAGGAAGTGATGGTGCACAACACGCGCCCCACGCTGCAAACGGCCGCTAGCCTCCAACTGCTGGCCTCCATCCCGAATGCGGCCGCCGTGCAGGAATTTTCCGGCTATCGGCCCGAGCACAAGGTGGACGAGCTGTTTCACAACCGCGTGGAATTCAAAGACGGGTACCTCTACGTACCGACGGGGCCGGGCCTGGGGCTGGAAGTGGACGAGAAAATGATGGAGAAGCGCAAACTTAACCGCGCGTGAACCGCCGGGCCTTTCTGTTTACACCTGGCTAGTAGGCCACTCCCGTATTGCTGGGCCGCCGCGCCTTCTTTCGGCCACAATTTCACCCCAAAACCAACGGCTAGTGTGCCCCCACGCGGAGCATCAAAACCGGAGAGCCGAAAATAAATCTAGCGCCGCTAATTCGATTCTTCCACCTCATCGCACCTTATGTTTCGTTTTTTTTGGCTTTCTCTCTTGTGGATACCCGCCGCTGCCACGGCCCAAACCCTGACCCCGGGCGGACTGGCCGGCACAACCCCGCTGGTGCTGACGCCTTCGGCCGATACCAACCGCGCCGTACGGGGGCGCAACGCCTTCGACATCGGCTTTATGGGCCTGCGGCCCGAAACCGAAGCCGACAGCCGCTACGCCTTCGTCTGGACACCCGAACTGCCCGCCGACTGGCGCTGGGTGGCGGCTTTCAACGTGCCCGTCGGGGGGCAGGCTATCAACTTTTTCTACTACGACAGTTGGGTGGGCAGCCCGGTGCGATTTCGTACCAACGGACGCTTGCGCACCTTCGAAAACGACCTGACGGCCCGCATCAAATCGAACTGTTACCACATTGCCCTGCAACGCGAATTTGTGGCCGAGCACGAGACTTTTCTGTTGCTCATCAGCCCCGAGCGCCAAACGGTGGTGGTCGAGCTGCCCGCTGAGGTCTGTGGCACGGCCCGGCGCCTGACCTACGACATGGAAGCCCACGAGGCCAAGTTTGTGCACATCATTCGCCCGCCCGCCGAATACACGGTAGTCAACTGGCTGCCCGCGCCGCACCTGCGGCAGGTGCAACCCCTGACCGACTGGCAGTTTCACTTGGGCGAGGTGCCCGGGGCCGCCGCGCGCAAATTTCGTCCGCAGGGCTGGGATACGGTGCGGGTGCCCCACACCTGGAACCCGCCCGCGGCCATGTTCGACATGCGCAACCAGCGCGACACGCTCGACATCACCGAAATGTTCCGGCGCGACCTGGGCTGGTACCGTACCACCTTCGTGGCGCCCGCCGCCTGGCGCGACCAGTACGTGCGCGCAAATTTTCTGGCGGCCAATCAGGTGGCCAAGGTCTGGCTCAACGGGCAGTACCTGGGCCAGCACGTGGGCGGCTACACGGGCTTTCATTTTGGGCTGAATGACCACCTGC
>DAIMZG010000154.1:0-4689 GCA_036734065.1 Catalimonadaceae bacterium | reverse complement strand
TACACATTTTTGACTAACAAAGTCCCGCCCTCCTCGCTGGTCGTGAAACCCAGGTACGGCCCGTCGGTGAGGGCCGAGGTCGTGATCCGTACGCCCGCGTGGGCCAAATAGGGCGCGTAATCAATGGGGGCCACGCCGTACACGTAGTCGCGGAAGAAATCATCGAGCGAGACCCCGGCGGCCTTTTCCATGGCGGCTTGCACTTCGGCCTCGGTGACGCCCCGCTGTTTTTCCTGGTAGTACGTCCGGTAGAGGTCGCGCATGGCGTCGTCGAGGCTGCGCTTGCCCCGGCTGTGGTGGCGAATTTGCAGGTCGAGCAGCGTAGCCAGCACGGCTCCTTTGGTGTAGTACGATACGCTGGTATTGACCGAGTTTTCGTCGGGGCGGTAGAATTTGATCCACGCATCGAAGCTCGACTCGCCCACCGACTGTACGCGGTTACCGGGCCGCTCGTCGGTGGCGGTCAGGTTCTGGGCCACGATCTGGAGATAGGCGTCGGCCGAGATCAGCCCCGCCCGGCGCAGCAAGTAGTCGTCGTAGTAGCTGGTGACGCCCTCGGCCAGCCACAGCAGGCGCGTGTAGGCTTCCTGGTTATAGTCAAAAGGACCCAGCCCGGCGGGGCGCAGGCGCTTGACATTCCAGAGGTGAAAATACTCGTGGCCAACCAGGCTGAGGAAGTTGCGGTAGCTGTTTTCGCTGGCGTAGGCGTAGGGGTCGGCCTGCAAGGTGGTCGAGTTGAGGTGCTCTAGCCCGCCGCGCCCGCCGGGAAAGTGGTGGACGATGAAGGTGTAGTGCGCGCAGGGGTTTTCGCCGAACACCGCCGTGGCCGCCTCGATTACCTTGCGCATGTCGGTTTCGAGGCGGGCGCGGTCATAGACCGGCTGGCCGTGCATGGCCACCGCGTGCGTAACGCCCGCCGCCTGGAATGTAAAGACCTCGTGCGTCCCGATTTGGATGGGCGAATCGGCCAGAATGTCGTAGTTGGGCACTTGGTAGGTGTAGGCCGCCTGGCCCGGGCGGTACGTAGCGGGGTCTTGCAGGCCCGTCGAAACCTGGTTCCAATCTTTGTAGGGCCGCACCGTCAGCGTCAGGGGCTGGTCTTTGTAGCCTTCGGCGTAGAGGAATACGGACGTGCCGTTGATGTAGCCGTGGTCGGCGTCGAGGAAGCTGGTGCGGACGGTGAGTTCTTTGGCGTACACCCGGTAGCGCACCGTGAGGCGGTCGGCCGTGCCGCTGGCGACTTGCCAGGTGTTTTTGTTGATTTTCGGGGCGGCCACGGCTTGGCCTTGGCCATCGGCCACGGTCAGGCCCTCTACGTGCCGGGCAAATTCGCGCACCAAGTACGAGCCGGGTGCCCAGACGGGCATGCGCAGGTTGAGCGTGGGTTGCTGAAGGTCACTAATCTCTAGGGTGACCTCAAAATAGTGCGTGTGTGGCGCTTCCATCGCCACGGTGTAGGCCAGTTGCGGAGCCGCCCGCCCCACGTTGCCAACAAAGAAGAAAGTAACTAGAAGGACGGCCAAACGGCCCGAAAGACGAAGCATAGGTAAAGACAATATTTCAGGACAAAGTACGCAAAATGACATCAGTAGCCCCCCGGCGACTCGCTACGAAAGCCGTCGCCCGCGTGGCGATGGCCTGCCGTTGGGCGGGGTGGCTGTAAAGGTATTGAAAGTGCGTACGCAGGGCCTGGGTGTCGGGAATGGCCAGGGCAATGCCCGCCGCCATCAGTTCGGCGGCTTCGGGAAACTTCCCGTGTGCCTGATCGCCAAAAAACAGGGGCATGCCGAAAGCCGCAGCTTCCAGCGCATTGTGCAGCCCCGTGCGATAGGCGCCGCCGATCCAGGCCAGGTGGCCGTAGCGGTAGAGGGCCGCCAGCATGCCCACATTGTCTATGAGCAACACTTCGGCGGACACGGCACTTTCGGGCGTAGCCTGCGAAAAACGCACCGTGCGGCGTTGCAATTGCCGTTCCAAGTCGGCCAGCACGGCCGGACGAATTTCGTGCGGGGCGATGATCACCTTTAGGGGGGCGGCGAAATCGTTCAGGAAGGGTACCAGCACCTGGTGGTCTTCGGGCCAACTGCTGCCTACTACCAACACGGGATGCGTGCCGACAAAAGCTTCAGCTAAGGGAATGGACTTGGCAGTAGCAGCCGTGGCGCTCACCCGGTCGTAGCGCGTGTCGCCCGCCACCGTAACCGAAGGGCAGTCAATCTGTCGGAGCAATTGCGCCGAAGCCGCATCCTGCACAAAAATATGGGTGAAGCTTTGGAGCATCTGCCGGAAGAGGTGTCCGTAGGGACGGAAAAAAGGCTGACCGGGCCGGAAGGTGGCCGAAAAGAGTACCGTCGGTACTTGGGCGCGGCGTAGGGCCGTCAGGTAGCCGTACCAGAATTCGTACTTGACAAAGAAAGCCCGGTAGGGCTGCGCCAACGCCATAAAATCGCGCACATTAGCCGGATGGTCGAAGGGCAGGTACATGACGTGGTCGGCTCCGGCGTAGTTTTTTCTTACTTCGTAGCCGGAAGGAGAAAAAAAGGTCAGCAGCACCCGGTGATCGGGGTGCGCAGCCCGGTAGCCTTCCAACACGGGCCGGGCCTGTTCGAACTCACCCAGCGAGGCGCAGTGCCACCAAGTTACGGGTCCGTTGCCGCGCGCCATGGCCGCGCGCAGGGCGTCTTGCCAGTGGCGTCGCCCGTCGTACATCCGGCGGGCCTTGGGATGAAAAAGGGCTGCGCCGCGCAACAAAAAGTGGTACAGGCCCACCCCCATCCGGTAAAGCCAACGGGCTACGCGCGGACTGTCCGCAGGCCCCGAATGACGATCCGAATCGGGCTTGACCATACGGATTGTGATATCTCGTTGAAAAAGGAAAAAACCTGACAAACGGGTAAGCCGCGAAATAAGTCAAAACTCACGATTTTCAGTCAGAAATGTTCGGCACATGTGGGCCCTTACTATATTTGAGCCACTAATGGCCTTACGACAGGGGAAGGCCGACTATCTACCACCAATCGCTTTCCCGTATGTACATCCTCGTTGTGGCTATCTTCGTGCTGGGCTACAGTGCCATCATCTTCGAGCATCCGCTCAAAATCAACAAGACAGCGCCGGCCCTCATCACGGGGGTACTATGTTGGACAGTCGTAGCCCTCGGCACGCCGGACGTGAGTTTCTTTCAGCACCCGGATTTCATGGGCTTCTTGGAGCGGCACCACAATTTGCTGGCTGCCGGCGAAAAGCCTTATACCGAGTCTATTGACCCAGCCACGGCCCGGGCGGGAGTTTATCCCGAGTTTATCGGCGAAGAACTGGCCCACCACCTGGCCGAAATTGCCCAGATTCTTTTCTTCCTCATTGGTGCCATGACCATCGTCGAGATGATTGACATCAACCGGGGCTTTAAGGTAGTCACCGACCGGATTCGGACGAAAAGCAGCCAGAAACTGCTCTGGACGCTGGGCCTGCTGGCCTTTTTTATGTCGGCTCTGCTCGACAACCTGACCACCTCAATCGTGATGGTGTCGTTGCTGCGCAAACTCATCAGCGACCGCGAGCAACGGATTTTCTTCTGCGGCCTGATCGTGATTGCGGCCAATGCGGGCGGTGCCTGGTCGCCCATCGGCGACGTCACCACGACCATGCTCTGGATTGGTGGGCAGATTACGGCGGGCAACATCATTACCAGTGTGTTCTTGCCCAGCCTGGTGTGCATGGCCTTGCCCTTTGCCATTGCGGCTTTTCAGTTGAAAGGGGCGCGGATCAAGCCCCGTGCCACCGCGCAGACCGAATCGGCGATTTCTAAAGTAGATATGTCGGCGGCGCGTACGATGCTCATCACGGGCGTGAGCGCGCTGATCTTCGTGCCGATCTTCAAGACCGTTACGCACCTGCCGCCCTACATGGGCATGCTGCTGGGGGCGGGCGTCGTCTGGATCGTATCCGAGGTGGTCAATGGCAGCCGCCCCGAAGCCGAGCGCTACAAATACACCGCTACCTACGCCCTTTCGAAGATTGACGTGTCGAGCGTGCTGTTTTTCTTCGGCATCCTGGCGGCCATTGCCGCCTTGCAATCGCTACACCTGCTCAGTTCCCTGGCGGGTTGGATGAACGATACCATCGGCAACCTGGACGTGATCGTGGTGGCCATCGGTATTGCCTCGGCCATCGTGGACAACGTGCCGCTAGTGGCCGCCTCGATGGGTATGTACGACCTTTCGGCCTACCCGACCGACGTCAAGTTGTGGGAGTTTCTGGCCTATTGTGCCGGCACGGGCGGCAGTGTGCTGATCATCGGCTCGGCGGCGGGCGTGGCCGTGATGGGTATGGAAAACATTGACTTTGTATGGTACGTGCGCCGCATCAGCCTGCTGGCCTTGCTGGGCTACCTGGCGGGTGCCGGTGTATATTTGCTGCAATACAGCCTTTTGCACGGCTAGGGCCCTGGTCGGCCCGGGGCCGTAAGTCAGGCGTTCTTTACACTAAAACTCGCCACTGTGTGCACAATGTGCTCATCGTGGCGAGTTTTCTATTGGTGGCAAGGGGTGAAAGATTCGGAGACGAAACGTTTCCCGGGCCTGAGAGCACTGAAAAAAAAGCGTTGATTGCGCAGAACGCCTACAAAAGCAAAAGCCGCTCCTGCACTGCGCAGAAGCGGCCTACTTGCGGACCTGTAGGGATTCGAAC
>DAIMZG010000153.1:0-4691 GCA_036734065.1 Catalimonadaceae bacterium | reverse complement strand
ATTTTTTCTACACGGGCCTGCACCCCGACCCCAGCCGGGAGCCTTTCTACTTTGCCGAGCACGCCAACGCCAGCCGCTATCCGCAGATCATGGAGGGTGCCTACCGACTGCTCTCCGACCAGGAACACCTGCGCAACCTGGCCTACGGCAACGTGCAACGCTTCCTACAACGGCTCTGGGCCTAGAGGGCAGCCAAAAACTCCCGCACGGTGGTTGTACCGGCCCGGTCGTCGGGCGTGTCCGTGGTGTACTGGCCCGGCGCGTACCCGTGGGGCCAGTCGGCGCCTTCCGCAAAAACGGCCCCGACGCGGGCCTCCGCCCGCAAATGCCGCCTCAAGGCGTCGGCATCGGTGTAATGTTGATAGTGCAGCAGGGCCGGGGCAGTAAACGGCTCCGGGCCTTCGATCATCACCAACGGTCCCCAGTCGAGGTAGGGAATTTTTTTGAGCAGGCAGATGGCCCGGCCGTATTCGTAGCGCTCGGCGTAGCGGTTGTAGTTGAGCAGCGGCTGAAAATGGTGGAACGACTCGAGCAAGGGCTGAAAAAGGTAATCTGGCGGCAAGTAGAGCTGCGTGACGCTGCGCCGGTGTCGGCCAAAATAGCGGAAGATGTGCTCAGCCAATACTTGTCGCCCCTGGGCTGTTTCTTGTCCGGTCAGCACGGCGACGCCCGTCTGCCGGGCCCTCACCAGCCGGGGCAGGTGGGCAAAATAGCGGGCCAGGTGCGTGGCCGTGGTGCCCTCGGGCATCACCAGGGCTTCCACGCCGAGTAGGCGGTCGGCCAGCACGATGCGTTCGGCCCAACCGGGGTGTGTCTGGCAGAGGCGTTCGAGCACAAAAGCCATCACGACGGCGTCGCTGGGGGCCAGGCGGGCGTAGAGCGTATGCCCCGCGAGCAGCACGGCCAGCGCGTCGGGCAGGCCGTCGGCGGGCGACTGACCGCTCATCAGCACCCCCACGCGGCGCGCCCGTTCCGGTGGCACCGCGTAGGGCGCGGCCCAGGTGCGCAACGCCTCGGGGTCGCGCAGCCAATGGGCGGCTTCGGCAAAGGCATGTCGGATGTTCTGGGGTGTCAGCCACGGGTTGGCAGCAACCGATCGGGTGGCCAAGGCCTCGTAGGTATCGGCATCAAGGTCGTTGAGGGCGTGGCCCAGGGCGATGGCCGACGCCACTCGGTCGTCAAGGTGCATAGGGGTAGGGTTGAGTCAGGCGTGAGAAAGTCGCAAAACTAGCAGGAAAAGCAGGCACACGGGCAAAATGGTGTCCGAATGGAAACACGTTGGTATTTGATCTAAATTTGCAAATCACCCTTGCGTTTCCCATGTCGCTCACCGCGCTTTCACCCGTGGACGGTCGCTACCAGGCCCAGACCGCACCGCTCGCCCCCTATTTTTCGGAGTTTGGCCTGATTCGCTACCGCATCCGCATCGAAGTTGAATACTTTATTGCCCTGTGCGAGTTGCCTTTACCCGCTCTGCAGGCTTTCCCGCCCGAAGGTTTTATGACCTTGCGCCACCTGGCCGAAGATTTCGACGAGGCCGCCGCCGCCGAGGTCAAAGCCCTCGAGCGCACCACCAACCACGACGTCAAGGCCGTCGAATACTACCTCAAGCAGCAGTTTGTAAGCCACGGCTGGGAGGCCTTTCAAGAGTTTATCCACTTTGGGCTGACCTCGCAGGACATCAACAACACGGCCATCCCGCTCTCGCTGCGCGAAGGGTTCGCGGCGGTGCTGCGGCCCCAGCTCGAGGCGGTGCGCGAGGCCCTCGCCGCGCGAGCCGCCACCTGGCGCGAAGTGCCCATGCTGGCCCGTACGCACGGCCAGCCCGCCTCGCCCACGCGCCTGGGCAAAGAATTGATGGTCTTCGTCGAGCGCCTTGATTGCCAATTGGAGTTGCTGACAGCCCTGCCGTTTGCCGCTAAGTTTGGGGGGGCCACGGGCAACTTCAACGCCCACCACGTGGCCTATCCCGACGTGGACTGGCCCGCTTTTGCCGACCGCTTCGTGGCTGGCCTGGGCTTGCGGCGCAGCCGCTTCACGACGCAGATCGAACACTACGACCTGCTGGCCGCTTTTTGCGACAACCTCCGGCGGATCGGGACGATCCTCATTGACCTCGACCGGGATTGCTGGCAATACATTTCGGCCGAATATTTCCGGCAAAAAATCAATCCGGAAGAAGTGGGCTCGTCGGCCATGCCGCACAAGGTCAACCCCATTGACTTCGAAAATTCGGAAGGCAACCTGGGCGTGGCCAATGCCTTGTTTGATCATCTGTCGCACAAATTGCCCATTTCGCGCCTCCAGCGCGACCTGACCGACTCGACGGTGCTGCGCAACTTGGGCGTGCCGTTGGCCCACTTGCTGATCGCCCTGCGCTCGTTACAGAAAGGACTCGACAAACTCGAACTTAATCCCGAGGCCCTGCACCAGGACCTGCACCACCACTATGCCGTAGTGGCCGAGGGCATCCAGACGGTGCTGCGCCGCGAAGGGTACCCGCAGCCCTACGAAGCATTAAAGGCGCTCACCCGCACGGGCGAGCGCCTCACGGCGGCGCACTTCGAAACGTTCATCGCAGGGTTGGACGTCAGCGAGGCCGTTAAAACCGAATTGCGGGCCATCACGCCCGAAAATTACGTGGGCGTATGGCCCGATAAGTAGGGCGTCGCCCTCAGCCTCGGGGCTTGAGCGGCCGCATCTCGATGTCGGCTACAAAATAGTTGGGGTGCGTTTCGATCTGCTGGACGATGGTCTGGGCAATGTCCTGGGGGCGCATCATGTGCTCGGAGGCTTGCACGCTGGTATTGTCGAAAAAGTTGGTCTGCACCGAGCCGGGATAGATGGTCGTGACCTTGATACCGAAGTCGCGCAGCTCGAGGTAGAGTGAATGCGAAAAGCCCCGCACGGCGTGTTTGGTGGCCACGTAGCCCGAAAAATGCTTGACGCCGTTGAGCCCGGCAATGGAGGCTACGTTGAGGATGTGGCCCTGGCCGGCGCGCTTCATGCCCGGCACTACGCAGCGCGTGGCGTAGAACAGGCCGTGGACGTTGACATTAAACATGGTGTGCCACTGCGCGGGGGTCAGTTCGTCAATGGGGGCGTCGTAGCCGAGGCCGGCGTTGTTGACCAGCACGGCCGCGTCGGTACCAAAGTCGCGGACGGTGGCGGCGTGGGCCGCCTCGACGGCCTGGGCGTCGCCCACGTCGGTGGGGTAGTGGCGAAAGCGGGGGTGCGAAAGCTGCTCGGGGGGCGTGCGGCTCCAGCCCGCCACGTGGGCGCCGCGCGCCAATAGGGCCTGGGCGGTGGCCAGGCCGATGCCTTGGCTGACGCCCGTAACGATAGTGAGTTGATCTTGCAATTCCATATCCGGCCTAACTACATTTGTCCGCGTCGGGTTACGACCCAACTTCATCCGCCTCATATGAGTATAGCTCAGAAAGCCCTCCGCTCGTGCTTATACCTATCGGCGACGACAACCGGGATCGCCACCGGACGCCCTACTTCAACTACCTGTTCATTCTTATCAATGTGCTGGTATTTGTCGGGCCGCAGGGCTGCGGCGAAAACACCGACTTTACGTACGCCTTCGCCACGGTGCCCGCCGAAATTGTGCAGGGACGCGACCTGGTCACCGACGATCGGCAAGTGAACGACCCGGCGTCGGGGCAGCAATTTACGGTGCCCGGGCTGCAGCCTACGCCCGTTTCGGTGTACCTGACGCTGCTGACGGCCGTTTTTATGCACGGGGGTATTGCGCACTTGCTGGGCAATTTGCTCTACCTCTGGGTTTTTGGCGACAACATCGAAGACCGCCTCGGCCACGTACGCTACCTGCTCTTCTATTTGCTCTGCGGGCTGCTGGCCTCGCTGGCCCACGTGGCTGTTTCGTTCTACACCGACGCCAGCATGATGATCCCCAGCCTGGGCGCTTCGGGCGCTATTTCGGGCGTGCTGGGGGCTTATCTATTGCTGCTGCCCCGCAACCGGGTGTACTTGCTCTTCATCCGCTTTCCCATTCCGGCCCCGGCTTGGGTGGTGATCGGGTTTTGGTTTGTCTTTCAGGTGATCAGTGGCATTGGTGCCCTGGGGGCTGGCTCGCAGTTGGGTGGGGTGGCCTACGCGGCCCACGTGGGCGGATTTGTGGCGGGCTTTGCGCTGGTCAAGTTTTTCGAGCCCGCCCGGGCTCGGGGCCGCCGCTGATTTTGCTACATTCGCGATCGGCCCACGTTGGCCCACAAGCGCATGGAGTTTTTAGATACGTACCGACACCAAGGCATGCGGCGGCGGCTGGTGCAGACGCTCCGGGAGAAGGGCATTTGCGATGAGCGCGTACTGGCCGCCATTGGCCGCGTGCCGCGCCACGCCCTGCTCGACAACGCCTTTCTGGAGCACGCTTACCAAGACAAAGCCTTCCCGATCGGCGAAGGGCAAACTATTTCTCAGCCCTACACGGTGGCGCGACAGACCGAACTGCTCGATCCGCAGCCTGGCCAGCGTGTGCTCGAAATCGGTACGGGCTCGGGCTATCAGGCTTGCGTACTGCTCGAAATGGGGGTACGGCTGGAGACCATCGAGTGCGTGCCGGCCCTCTACGAGCGCACCCGTCGGCGATTGCCCCAACTGGGCTACGCGCCGCACTTTCACCTGGGCGACGGCACGCAGGGACTTCCGAAGCGCGCGCCCTACGA
>DAIMZG010000152.1:0-4712 GCA_036734065.1 Catalimonadaceae bacterium | reverse complement strand
TTGTCGGCCGAGCGGTAGTCGAAAGACTGCGCCAAACTTGGTAATACAAAGCCTATCCAGCTTACACAGCCCAGAAAAATTTCCCGGGAGGAAAAGTTGCGACACTGTCGGACGAACAGAGAGGACATAGGCAGCTAAAAATATGAAATGAAAAGGTAGTGAGATTTTTATTTGAACAAATTTATTTTGTATCTTGCTGATATTAAAGATGAATAGATTTATTCATCCTTTTTTCTTTTTCGTAAAAAATGAGTAAAAACAAGCAGTGCAGCATTTTTTGAATTTTAATTAAAATTCTTCCTAATCAAGTTGGTTACTCCTTCACTTTTTCTTTTCACACATTGCGGCGCGGTATTCCCTATGGCCTCCTTTGACAAGATGCGTCTGACTCCCGTCACTCCGTCGTGGTTTACGGCCGGAGAGGAAGTCGTGCTCTCTTATTCGGGGCATTTCAGCGGTGATACCATCACGGCGTTGTTGCAATTGGCGGACTGCAAAATGGCCGAACTCGACGTACGCCCGCCCGTACGGCGTAAGTTGTTCAATATAATGGTGGAATCCCTGCAGAATATCTACCACCACGCCAAGCCGCAAGCCACCACCCCCAAGCCTTCGCTCTTTGTAGGTCGGGGCAAAGCCCACTTTTACGTCGCCACGGGCAATTGCATGGCGCGCACCGAGGCCACCGCCCTCATGCGCCGACTCGACGAGGTCAACGCCATGAGCTACGAAGACCTTACCCGGCGCTACCGCGCGCAACTTGCCAGCAAACCCACGTCGCCGCCCGATCCGTCGCGCGGGGCGGGTGTAGGCCTGCTGGACATGGCCCGCCGATCTGGCCACAAAATCGAGTACAACTTCCGGCCCATTGACGACCAACACGGCTTTTTTAGCTTGCAAGTGGCTGTAAGTGAGTAATTTATGTGCCATATTACGCCCGCAAAATCGTTGACGGGTAGGATGGGGGCCTTCCAGGTAGCGATAAGTGGCTTTTTTGTTTACTTTGGCCCTTGCTTGCCGCGCAGCGTGTGCGGCAATTTGGCCTCTTCCAATCGTCATGCAAACGCTACAATTGGCTCCCACCGTCAGGGCACCCTACGTGTCTTTCGACCCCGACACGGGCCTGCTGCAACTGACGGGCAAATCCATCCCCGAGAACGCGTACGAGCTGTATCGCCCCCTGCTGGGCTGGATGGCCGCCTACGTGGATAACCCCGCCCCCCGTACCGAACTGACCTTTCGGCTGAGTTACTTCAACTCCAGCTCTTCCGAATACATCCTCGACCTCATGCGCATGCTCGAGAAAATCTACCTGCAAGGGGCCGAAGTCCGCATCCTGTGGTTCTACGACCACGACGACGAAGACATGGAGCAAATTGGCGAAGACTTCAAATCTATGCTCCGGGTACCGATCATCATGATGATGGAGGAAGAAAAAGAAAACTAGGGGCAGTAGTGGCCCAGCATGGCCTCGGCGGCCACTTCGCCCCGCGCGTAGGCTTCTGCCCAGTCCTGACAGGCACCCGCCTGGCCCAAATAAAAGCGCGCAATGCCCCGGTAGTAGAAGGCCTGGGCGGGCGGTGTGGGCACCAGTCGCCAGACTGCCGACAGGTCGCGCAGGGCGGCCGCGAAGTCGTCCGTCCGAAGCTGACAGTAGGCACGTCCCAACCAGGCTGCTGGCTCTTCGGGATTGAGGGCAATCACCTGAGAGTAGGCCGTCCGGGCAGCGGCTACGTTCCGGAGCTGATACGCTTCCACCTGTGCCAGGGCCAACCAGGCCGCTTCGTAGTGAGGCGCACGCGCCAGGGCGGCCAGGTAGTCGGTGCGGGCCGCTACGAAAGCGCGCGAGTCGCGGCGGTGGTTGCCGCGCCAGTAGTACCACTCGGCGGGCACTTCGTGGGTGTAGGCAAAGGCTGCTTCGTAGTAGTCGCGGGCTTCGGCCAGTCTGTTGACATCCTGGGCTTGCCGGGCCTTGGTGAAAAAATAGTCGCCGCTGCGCCCCAGTACGTGGTGGGCAATGGCAAATTGGTTGGCAGGCACGCTCAGGTAGCCCATTAGGGTATCCAGGCCGAAGGCCAGCGGCACGAAGGCCAGCAGCAGCAGCAGCATGGTTAGGCGCTGCCGGGGCGAGTCGGTTATGACCACGGGCCGACGGCGGTGCACGCGGCGGTAGGTGGGCCGATGGCCAGGGACGGCCGCTTCGGACGGACGGTACGCGGGCGGGGCCACCGCCGGACGGCCCCGCTGGTAGTCGTAGCGCAGGCGCCTTTCCGGATCGCTCAGCACCTGGTAAGCCATCGTGATGGCCTTGAAATGCTCTTCGTGTCGGACACTGCCTTGGTGACGGTCGGGATGCCACTGCAAGGCCAGCCGCTTGTAGGCCCGCCGAATCTGTTCGGCCGATGCCGAGGGAGGTACCTCTAATATCCGATAAAAGTCTTCCATCAGGACATCCGCCGGGCTTGTGCCAGCGCAAATTTTTTGCCCGGCAGGGCTTTTACATACCCCTGAAACTCCAACGCCAACAACCGCGAAGCCAGTACGCTGGCGCCCATTTGCGTGCGCCAGCCCAGTTCGTCAATCATCAGTTCGCCGTGCGTGCGCAGCAGGTCGAGCAGTTGTCGGTCTTCGGCGGGCAGGTCGGCCGTGTCGAACAGCGAGGGAAGGGGCACCTCGGCCACGGCACGGTTCCAGCCCAGGGCATAGGCCACGTCGTCAGGACTGGTATAGATGCGGGCCTGGTGGTCGCGGATCAGGCGATGGCAGCCTTCGGCTGTGCGTTTGCCCAAGTCGCCGGGCACAGCCAGCACCTCGCGGTCATATTCGCAGGCCATGCGGGCCGTGATCAGCGCGCCGCCCTTCAGGGCCGCTTCCACCACCACGACGGCGTCGCTCAGGCCAGCAATGATGCGGTTGCGGGCCGGAAACAGCGGCGCATCGGGGCGCGTACCGTAGGGATTTTCGGTGAGCAGGCCCCCTTCCTGGCGCATTTGTTCGGCTATACGGCGGTGGGCAGCCGGATAGATGATGTCCAGCCCGCTGGCCATCACGCCCACGGTGGGCAGGGCGTGGCGTTGGGCGGCCTTATGAGCCGCAATGTCAATGCCATAGGCCAAGCCACTGACCACCAGGCAGCCGTAGGGCTTCAAACCCGCGATCAGTTGTTCGGTCACTTCTTTGCCGTAGTCGGTGGCTTGCCGGGTGCCCACCACGGCCACCGTGCGCGGGGCGTTCAGGTCGGCCGTGCCCTGGTAGTAGAGCAGGGGGGGCGCGTCGTAAATCTGCACGAGGCGGTGGGGGTACGTACGTTCGGTGAAAAACAGCAGCGACACCCCCGCGTCGGCCACGCGCTGTAGTTCTTGTTCGGCCCGGCGGAGCACCGCTTCGGGCTTGGTGACCTGATCGGCCACGTGCGGCCCCACGCCGGGGATGCGCAGCAGCCGGGCGCGGGGCGTACGAAACACTTCGGCCGCCGAGCCGCAGTAGCCCACCAACTGACGGGCCAGCACGCCGCCCACCTTGGGCAGCCGGGCCAGGGCGATTTGGTAGAGGCGGTCTTCAGCCACGTGCGTCGGGGTTGGCGTCCGTCACTTGCGCGCGGAGCGTGAGCAAAAATTGCCGAACCAATTCCAGCCCCGCGATGGCTTCTTGCCGGCGCTTTTCGGCGGCGGGGAGTTGCCGCAGGTAGTCTTTGGCCCCTTGCAGGGTGTAGCCCTGTTGTTTGACCAGTTGGTGGATCAGCCGCAGGCGGTTGACTTCGGCGGGCTCGTAGCGGCGGTCGCCCCGTTGGTTTTTGCGCGGGGCGAGTTTGAACTCCGTTTCCCAGAAGCGCAGCAGCGAAGCGCTCACCTGCAACTGCTCGGCCACCTCGCCGATGCTGTAATATCTCTTCTCCGACATGGACATCATAACCCAATACGGCCGTAAAAGTAGGGCCAACGGCGATTTTTTTGTGCAGAATCGCGCTGATTCTTGTTCGACTGCGTAGGTAGATAAGCCCTGACCCGAACGAGCGTTTGGGTAAACCGGACTATTTTTTTTAAAATTATACTTCACTACCTAGAATTACACACCATGACCAGCATAAAAAATTCGACGGTCCTCATCACGGGGGGCGCCAGTGGCATTGGCAAGTTGATGGGCGACAAGGTGCTGCGGCGCGGCGCTACGCAAGTGATCATCTGGGACATCAACGCCCCGGCCCTCCGGGCGACAGTGTCGGCGTGGCAGGCGCAGGGCTTCGAAGCCCACGGTTACGTAGCCAACGTGGCCGAACCGGACAGCATCCGCACCCAAGCCGCCCGCACCCTGAGCGAAGTGGGTCGGGTGGACATCCTCATCAACAACGCGGGCATCGTGTCCGGGGGGGAGTTCGCTCAGCAGACGCACGAGGAGATTCAGCGCACCATTGATGTGAACGTCTCCGGGGCCATGCACGTGGCCCGCGCCTTTCTACCCGATATGCTCCACCAGCGGCGGGGGCACATCGTCAATATTTCGTCGGCCTCGGCGCTGATTCCCGTGCCAGGCCTGGCCGCCTATGCCGGGAGCAAATGGGCCGTGCTGGGTTGGTCCGAGTCGTTGCGGCTGGAACTGGCTCGCCAGCGGGGCGATTTGCACGTGACCACCGTGACGCCCGGCTACATTGACACGGGCATGTTCGCGGGCGTGACGCCGCCGCTGCTGACGCCCCTGCTGACGCCCGACGAGAT
>DAIMZG010000151.1:0-4730 GCA_036734065.1 Catalimonadaceae bacterium | reverse complement strand
AACTGGCCCGTAACCCCGACATTACCGTCATGATCGAAGGCCACACCGACGACGTACCCATCCGCCGCAGTGCGCGCTTCGAAGACAATTGGGACCTGAGCGTCCTGCGGGCTACTTCCATCGTGCGCATCCTCAACGACAACGGCGTGTCGCCCCAGCAAACCGTGGCCTCGGGGCGCGGCGAATACGCGCCGGTCGCCAGCAACGACGACCAGGCGGGACGTAGCCAAAATCGCCGTACCGAAATTATCCTCTCGCCCCAACTGGAAGAATTATACGAACTGATGGGCCAGCAACCTGGCACCGACGAATAGTTTACCCCTTACCATTTGTCCACTCCTCCTCCAAAAAAAGGCCTTTCCGACGACCAACTGGTTCTGCTGGCCCACCTGGGCACCTTGATCGGCTACGTGATTCCGCTGGGGAACTTGCTGATTCCGCTGGTGATACTCAAACTGGCCAAAAATCGCCTGTGGGTCGCTGACCAAGCCGCCGAGTCGCTCAATTTCCAGCTCAACCTCACCTGCTGGCTGATTGTCGGCGTCTTCAGCGCTTTGGTGATGGTGGGCTTTGTGCTAATACCTTGCTTTATCGTCTATCACATCGTGATGGTCGTGCAGGCCGTACGCAATCGCAATCCGCTCATGCCTTTTCGCTATCCGCTCATCCTGCGCCTGGTCGGCTAGGGACGCACCACCACGCGCCCCTTCACCTGGCCCGCCAGCATCTGGTCAATGTAGGGGCTAAGTTCATCGAGCTCCACTTCTTGGGCGACGCTGTCCAAGCCAGACACGCGCCAGTCGGTGGACAGGCGCTGCCAAACCTGCTGTCGCAGGGGCATGGGGCAAGTAGCCGAATCAATACCCAGCAGGCTAACTCCTTGAATGATGAAGGGAAACACCGTGAGCGACAGTTGCGACGACTCTACCAACCCGCAAGCCGCTACGTGCCCGTGCGGACGGCATCCCCGCAGGGCTGTGCTGAGCGTCACCCCGCCCACGGTATCAATGGCCCCGGCCCAATCGGGCCGCAGCAGCGGCTTGGAGGACTCGTTGCGGACGTCGGCGCGGCCCACGATGCGCGTGGCGCCCAATTGGGTAAGGTATTCGTGCGCGTCGGCTTTGCCGGTGGCGGCGATCACCTCGTAGCCCGCCCGGGCCAGGATGCCCACGGCCAGGCTGCCCACGCCCCCCGTAGCCCCGGTCACCAGTATGGGCCCTTGATCGGGGCGCTGCCCGGCCTGCTCCATGCGCAGCAGGGCCAGCCCGGCCGTGAAGCCCGCCGTGCCGATGGCCATGCTCGTGCGCAGGTCGAGCGCGGCGGGCAGGGGCACGATCCAGTCGCCGGGCACGCGGATGTACTCGGCAAAGCCGCCGGGCGTGTTCATGCCCAGGTCGTAGCTGGTCACGATGACGGCATCGCCCTCGGCGAAGCGCGGATCGCGGCTGGCGGCCACCGTGCCGGCCGCGTCAATGCCCGGCGTGTGCGGGTAGCTTCGCGTAACGCCCCGGTTACCCGTGGCCGAGAGGGCGTCTTTGTAGTTGAGGGCGGCGTAGGAAACACGCACCAGCACCTCGTGGTCGGGCAAATCGGTCAGGGCACAGTCGGTAATGGTGCGCGCAAAAGTCTGATTGGCTTGTTCGGTGACGCGCAAGGCGCGGAAAGTAGCAGGTAACGACACGGCAAAAGCAAATTGGATGAAGGGCCAAAATAGAAATTCCTCGCCTTTACTGCGTAGGCAGCGCGGCAAAAAGCCCCCAACCAAGTAAATATTTGTGGATGCGAAAGCGATTTACTTCGATAGTTACCACCAATTTTTTGGAATGAAGGAATAGAAAAGCTAAAATAAAAAGTATCTTATTCACGATTCTCACTCCTCTTCAACCCGCTTTTTGTCAACACGTAACCGAGCGTAGCAAGGCGTCGGATCATCGCTTTCCTTCGGGATGTCCGCCGTATTTCACCAGACCTTTACCACGCAAGTCTTATGCACATTATTTCTCTTTCTTCGGGCGAACTTTCGTACCCTCCTCCCCCGTGCCCCGCCGAACTGGCCGAGTGGGCGCATACGGGCGGTGGCTACCCGCCCTCCGGGGGGCTTTTCGAACTACGCGCCTGCCTGGCCGAACATTACCGACCACAACAGGCTGACGTCGCCCCCGAAAACGTGCTAATCACCAACGGAGCGCGCCACGCGCTCTACATGATCCTGAGCACCACCTTGCAGCCCGGCGACGAGGTCATCGTGCCCGCACCCTACTGGTTTTCTTTTCCCGAAATGATCGCCCAGGCCCGAGGCCAACTTGTGCCCCTGCCCACCGAAGCCGCCGACAATTTTCGCATTGACCCCGCGCGCCTCGAAGCCCTCATTACGCCCCGTACGCGCGTGCTGATCCTAACTAACCCGGGCAATCCCACGGGCCGCATCTACAGCGCTCAAGAACTCGACGAGGTTGTGGGCGTCCTCGAGCGCCATCCCAACCTGCACGTCGTGGTGGACGAGGTGTACGAGATGATCAACTTCACCGACCGGCCGTTCGTCCACCTGAGCGACTACCAGCACGTGGCCGACCGGGTAGTGACGGTCAACGGCTTCTCGAAATCTTTTGCCATGCCGGGCTGGCGCGTGGGCTACATCGTAGCCGCCGAAAAGCTCATCCGGCAGTATCACCGCTACCAAGAGATCACGCACGCGGGGGTCAGCACCCTGGCCCAGCGCATGGCCCTCCACGCCTGGACGCACCGCATGGGCTTTCTTGAGGAACTCCGTACCGAAATCCGCGCCCGGCGCGATCGGGGGCTGCAAGTCCTGCAAACCCTCCCCTCGTTGCGCTGTGCGGTACCCGAAGGCGCCTTCTACTTTTTTCCTGACGTATCGGCCTACTTTGGCCTGCCCGACCACCGCGGACGGCTCATCCGCCATTCGGTGGACATAAACCGCTACCTGTTCGGCACGCAGCGGCTACAGGTGTTTTGCGGGGATATTTTCGGCGACACGCGGCATTTGCGCATCTCGTTTGGTGCCGACGGTCCCCAGCTTGAGGAAGGACTGCAACGCCTGACCTACGCCCTGGGCGAACTGGCCGCAGGTCGTGTATCTTCGGACGCCGATGCCCGTTTCTCTGCTTAAGCAAAATTATTGTCCGTATGAAAGATCAAATTTGTGTAGTGACGGGGGCCAACTCCGGTATCGGTTTCGAAACCGCCCGCGTGCTCTACCAGCGCGGAGCCACCGTTGTGATGGTATGCCGCAATCTGGAAAAAGCCCGGCAGGCCAAAGCCGCACTCGAGCAGCAAGTACGCTCGGCGCAGGCTGGCCAACTCGACATTGTGCAGTGCGACCTGAGCGAGCAGGCCAGCATCTTTCGCGCTTGCCAGGAAATTGCCCTCCGCTATGCGCAAATAGACCTGCTGATCAACAATGCGGGCCTCATCATGCCCGACCGTCAGCAAAGCCCCGACGGCTACGAGATGACTTTCGCCGTCAATCACTTGGGGACTTTTCTGATGACGTATTTGCTGATGGAAAAAGTAAAAGCCGCCCCCCGGGCCCGCATCATCACGGTGTCGTCGGAGGCGCACCGCATCGGGCGGTTCCGGGCCGAGGTGCTGGCCAACCCCGATCGCTTCGAGCCTATGCTTACCTACGCCGACTCCAAGTTGTGCAATATCCTTTTCACCCGCCGACTGGCGCAAGAAGTGGCCCAACTGCCCATCACGGCCAACTGCCTGCACCCGGGCGGCGTGGCGACCAACTTCGGGGCCGGGTTCAGCGGTTTCTACCGGACCGTAATGTGGGTGGCCAAGCCCTTTATGATCTCTTCTGCCCAGGGGGCCCAGACCTCGGTGTACCTGGCCACTGATCCGGACATAGCGCACGTGACGGGCGAATATTTCGACGACAAAAAAGTTAAGCGCCCCTCCCCCCCTGCGCTCAGCCAGGCCCACGCCGACCGCCTGTGGGAAATGAGCCTGCGCATGGCGCGGGCCGACCATTGGCAAGCGCAAATGAACGTGGCTACGTCCTGAATTTTTCTGCACAGATTGGTTTCTGAGATGCGCATTGCCGTTTTTTTATTTCAGAAAAACAAGAACTTGGCAAATATTGTAAGCCCACCCGCAACCCTACCTCCTTCTTGGTGGTAATGGCCTTAGTAATTCAAACTTCCGATGATGTGGTCACTACCCGTACTGAGCTTGCGCGCCTGGCGTCGCTACTGGCTACCCCTAAGTGCCCTGCTGTTCGGCGTGGCCGCCGCCGATTTTTTTCGGTTGGGTAACTATTTTCCCGCCACGCTGCTCGTATGGGCAGGGCTGCTCAATGCCGCAGGCGGCCTGCTGCTGCGCTACGCTTTCCGCCTTCCCCAGTGGATTGGCCTGGCCAGTGCGTTGCTCTCGTTGGTCATCGCTCTCGACTACCTATTGCATCAGCATCCGGCTTTTGCGGGGGCGTGGGTGCTGATAGCGGTCCTACACGTTTGGGTGGCCCTGCGCACGGGACAGTCCGGACGCAACCGCCCGGTGTTGCCCCTGTCCTAGTAGGGCGCAGCCAGTCCACCGGACAAGTGCTGCGTTCATGCGCAGGCATAACTTACGCCTTTGGCTAGTCCGCATTTTTGGGCCGCCAACGCGCCCGAAATCCCCTTGCACGTTTCGGATTTTACCCTACCTTTGCCCCCACTTTTCGCCACCTTAGCTCAGTTGGTAGAGCGACGCATTCGTAATGCGTA
>DAIMZG010000150.1:0-4805 GCA_036734065.1 Catalimonadaceae bacterium | reverse complement strand
CCTCAAAAGGCAATTCCACCAAAACAAGGATTGAAACATTCGAGACGCACACCTACGCCCGGGTGTGAATACGGCCTCAAAAGGCAATTCCACCAAAACAAGGATTGAAACAACAGAAAGAAAAAGTAGTACCTAGTATCAACTGCCCCCTCAAAAGGCAATTCCACCAAAACAAGGATTGAAACCCTGAATGACTTCAAGTAGGGGAGCTGAGCGATGTAAGCCTCAAAAGGCAATTCCACCAAAACAAGGATTGAAACATGAGGGTGGATTTTTGGGCAGGGGCCCAACGCCACCCCTCAAAAGGCAATTCCACCAAAACAAGGATTGAAACGGATGTCGTAGCGAAGCGACACGCAGCCCCACGACACGGATTCTCATTCGCGATTGTGCTGACTCCGGCGCTGGGCGGGCGTACGGTGGTGATGCGGGTGGCGCGCCGCGCCTGCGTGGCGTACGGTCAGTTTGCCTCCATGCGCCGCAGGGGTAGCCACACCGAAAAGCGGTAAGAGGCTACGTTGTCGTTGCCCGCCCGGGTGCCTAGCTGCGAGATGTTGTCGAGGTAGTCGGTGGCGGGGTGGAGCCACCCGGCCTGAAAGCCCACGCCGTAGCGGTTATCAAAGTAGTAGACCACGCCCACCGAGGTGGGCAAGGTGGCCGTTACGTTGTTGTAGGATTCGCCCTCGGCCCGGGTGAAAAATTGCCCGGCCAGGTCCTGGTCGCGCTGGTCGCGGACGGTGAAACGGAAAAAGCCGAGCCCCTGTGAAACGTACACCCGCCAATGATCGGTACGCACGATGTTGAAAGCCAAGGCGTAATGCAGCGAAAAAAAGCGCGTCGTAAAAAAATTATTGGGGATGACGTCCTCCGGCAGGTCTTCTACAAATGCGGGACGACGATTTTGCCCCACCACCTGCCCGACCGTCAGTTGAAAACTGCCGTTGAGACGCTGACGACGGGTGAGGTGCAGCCCCAGGTGATAGGCCGACGTCCAGCGCTCGTAACGGGCGGCCAGGTCGCCCCGGTAGGCGTTGGCACTCAGGCCCGCTTCGAGTAGGAGGGGCGTATTCATGGGTTGGGCCAGGGCCGCGGTGGTGCCTAGCCAAGCCAGTCCGAGGGACAGCAGCATGTTTCGCATTGGCCAAATGTAGGCATTGTCGGGTAGCTTCCGCAGGGGCTTTGGCGTCCGCCTTACACCCGCCAGAAAATGCTGCATAACGAGAAAGCGGCGTTTTTGCATATTGCGCGCCTTTCCGTCTGTTTTCCTGCTTATGGCCCTGACCCGCCCGGCGACGGCTTCGCTCACTGTTGCCGACCGCCTAACCGCTATTGACCTGCTGCGCGGCATCGTCATGGTGCTGATGCTGCTTGACCACTCCCGCGATTTTCTCCACGACGACACCCTGCGTTTTAGCGCGACAGACCTGTCGCGCACCTATCCGGCGATGTTTTTCACCCGCTGGGCAACGCACTTCTGCGCCCCGATTTTCGTGTTTCTGGCCGGTACGAGCGTCTATCTGCAACGCCTGGGGGGGGCGCCGCGGCCGCGGGTGGCCAGGCTGCTGCTCACGCGCGGGCTGTGGCTGGTGGTGCTCGAACTGACGCTGGTCCGTCTGGGACTGACGTTCAACTTCGACCTGGAATTTCTGGGGGTGTTGCAGGTGATCTGGGCCATCGGCCTCTCGATGGTGTGCCTGGCCGGGCTGGTCTATTTGCCTACGGGCGTGGTGGCGGCCTTCGGCGTATTGCTGGTGGGTGGTCATCACCTCTTCGACCACGTGCGGGTGGGACCTTGGGCGGAGGGGGAGGCACCTACCTGGGCCGAAGGTCTCTGGATGGTACTGCACCAGCCGGGCACCCTGCCCCTGGGGCCGACGGAAGTGTTCGTGCTCTATCCGCTCGTGCCGTGGGTGGGGGTGATGGCCGCGGGCTACGCCTTCGGCGCGTGCTACGGCTGGCCGGCCGTTCGGCGGCAGCGTTTCCTGCGCGGGGGCGGACTGGTGCTGATCGGGCTTTTCGGGCTGTTGCGAGCGCTGAACGTGTACGGCGATCCGAGCCCTTGGGAAGTGCAGGACAGTTCCCTGTTTACGGTGATGTCCTTTCTGAATACCACCAAATATCCGCCGTCGCTGCTGTTTTTGCTCATGACCATCGGGCCGGCCTGGCTGCTGCTGTGGGTTTTCGAGCGCTGGCCGCCCGCCGCCGGGGCTCGCCCGTTGCTGGTGCTGGGGCGCGTACCCCTGTTTTTCTATTTGTTGCAGTGGCCCGCGGCCCGCACCCTCTCGCTGTTGCTGCACGCACTGACAGACAAAGAGGTCGCCTTTTTGTTCACCACGCCCGGCGGAAACGGCGCTATTCCCCCCGATGCGGGTTTCGGCCTCTGGGTGACCTACGTTGGCTGGCTGGTGGGGCTGTGGCTGCTCTATCCGCTTTGCCGCTGGTTCTACGGCGTCAAGCAGCGCCGCCGCGACTGGTGGCTCCGGTACCTCTGAGGGGCATGGTGCCGAATACGTAGTCCCACAAGGGTGACGAGACGCCAAAGGCCCGCTGGTCGTCTTTGTAGTGGTGGATGGCGTGGTGTGTCCAGAGCACGCGGAAGGCATTGCGGGGCGGCCGATAGGCGTGCACAACGTAGTGCACGAGCAAGTACAGGGCATAGCCCGTCAGGAAGCCGGGCAAAAAGGCAAACGCGTAGGCACCGATCACCCACCGGAACAACATAAACAACAACGTGGCTAGCGTGATGCTCATCAGCGGGGGCATGGCCAGGCGATCTTTGTCTTTGGGCACGGCGTGGTGAACGCCGTGAAAAATGTGCTGCACCCGGGTTCGAAGGGGCGTGTGCGTGGACATATGGAAGACGTGGCGGTGCATCAGGTATTCGAAAAGCGTAAAGCAGATCAGTCCGAGGGCAAACAAGGCGGCGGCCAAGCCGAAAGGCAGCAGCGAGCGGTATTGCGCATAGGCAAACAGACCCGCTGCAATACTCAGAAAGAGTGTGATCGGCACGGCGATGTGCGTACGCGAAAGCCGCTCGACGAGCGGGTGGCGAAAGTGGTAAGCGCCATTTGGGGAAGTGGGTCTGGGAGGCATATAGCGGGTTGTCAGATATTCAATAGCTCGTACAGCCGCAGGGAAGGCAAGGTTTGGTGAGAAAAGGGCTCCCGAAAGCTGTCGTTCCAATAATTAAACTAACATTTCTTTCAACGGTTGCCAGGGCGCAGGTAGTACGAATGCATACAGTGGTCACGGCCACGTAAGCGACGTCCGGGCATCGGAACGCGTGGTGGCAAATGCTTGGGCAAATATTCGGTTTTTATAAACGAGCGCTGTGGCGTATTTTCGCCGGGAAAAGCATATCTGCAAAACCACTTTACTCAAATCAATATGGCATTAGAAAATGGATCAGCCTCCGTCTTGGTGGGGCGCGTCACGCAAGTAATTGGCCCCGTGGTGGACGTGGCCTTCGAGGGGGAAAGCAACAAGCTTCCCGATATTCTGGATGCGATGACCGTTACGCGCGAAGACGGCCACACCATCGTGCTGGAGTGTCAGCAGCACTTGGGCGAAGACCGCGTCCGCGCCATCGCCATGGACGCCACCGAAGGCCTGACGCGTGGGCTGAAAGTGGTGGCCAGCGGCAGCCCCATCCAGATGCCCATCGGCGAGGCGATCAAAGGCCGCTTGTTCAACGTCGTTGGCCAGGCCATTGATGGCATCCCGCAGCCCAAGGTCAAGAAGTCACTGCCCATTCACCGGTCTGCGCCCAGGTTCGAAGACCTCTCGACGGCCACCGAAGTGCTCTACACGGGTATCAAAGTCATTGACCTGATTGAGCCCTACGCCAAAGGGGGTAAGATTGGCCTCTTCGGCGGAGCTGGTGTGGGCAAAACGGTACTCATCCAGGAGTTGATCAACAACATCGCCAAGGCTTACGCGGGTCTGTCGGTGTTTGCAGGCGTGGGCGAGCGCACGCGCGAAGGCAACGACTTGCTCCGCGAAATGATCGAGGCCGGCATTGTCAGCTACGGCGAAGAATTTATGCATTCGTTCGAATCGGGCGGCTGGGACCTGAGCAAAGTGAGCGAAAAGAGCCTCGAAGAGTCGAAAGCTACCTTTGTGTTTGGGCAAATGAACGAACCCCCCGGTGCCCGCGCCCGCGTAGCCCTCTCGGGCCTGACGCTGGCCGAGTATTTCCGCGATGGCGACGGCGACGGCAGCGGCCAGGGCCGCGACATCCTCTTCTTCATTGACAATATCTTCCGCTTCACGCAGGCCGGGTCGGAAGTATCGGCCCTGTTGGGCCGGATGCCCTCGGCCGTAGGGTACCAGCCCACGCTGGCCACCGAAATGGGCGCCATGCAAGAGCGCATCACCTCGACCAAGCGCGGCTCGATCACCTCCGTGCAGGCGGTGTACGTACCGGCTGATGACTTGACCGACCCCGCACCGGCCACCACCTTTGCGCACCTGGATGCTACCACCGTACTCTCGCGCAAGATTGCCGAGTTGGGTATCTACCCGGCCGTGGATCCGCTCGACTCCACCTCACGCATCCTCAACCGCGATACCCTCGGCGACGAGCACTACAACTGCGCCCAGCGCGTGAAAGAAATCTTGCAGCGCTACAAAGAGTTGCAAGACATCATCGCCATCCTGGGGATGGACGAACTTTCGGAAGAAGACAAGCAGGTTGTGCACCGCGCCCGCCGCGTGCAGCGCTTCCTCTCGCAGCCCTTCCACGTGGCCGAGCAGTTCACGGGCATCCCCGGCGTGCTGGTGGACATCAAAGACACCATCAAAGG
>DAIMZG010000149.1:0-4862 GCA_036734065.1 Catalimonadaceae bacterium | reverse complement strand
AACTCGTCCTGAAATGGGTTTTCGGTTTCGATTTGCTGGTGGGTTTTGCGCAGCCAGTTGAGGGTATCTTGCAGCACCTGCGTGGCCAGCGCGTCGTGGTGGGTGAGCACCTGGCGCGTACGCGTGGGCTCGAAGATGCGGTCGAGGGCGCGGCGCAGGTGATCGAAGGCCGGGTCTTCGTGCGTGAAGGCAGCCAGTTCGCGGGGCTGAAACTTGTCAATCAGGTAATTGACCAAAAAACGCCGCGTAGGCCGATCGAACAATTGACCAAACTCGACGAACTGCTTAAAATCCTCTTCCTTCATGCTCGATAAACGAATAGTGATGGCAATCGTTTAGCCCCTGAACGGTCATCCTGCGCGGTGGGATCAACCACCCTTGTAACTTTCCGCTTCTCCAGCTACCATTCCGCTAAGTTGTCTCATCCAAATCATCATTTAATTTTTCATCGCCTGATTATCTAATTTACTCATTACCTAATTGACTCACTGTCTAATCATCTAATTTCCTCATTGACACTCCTAGCCGACACCTGGCCCTACAAAATGCGCTTCCGATTCGCGGCGGGCACTTCGCGCGGCGTGCTGACCGAGAAGGTAACGCACTTTGTCCGCCTCTACGACCCGGCCCAGCCCCAGCGGGAAGGGTGGGGCGAATGTGCGCCCCTCAGCGGCCTCAGCCCCGACCACCGTCCGGACTTGCCCGAGCGACTGGCGGCCACGTGCCAGCAACTTGCCCAGAGCGCCGACCCGGCGGGGTTTATCGCCAACCTCTCGCCCGAATGGCCCGCCGTGCGCTTTGCCTTCGAGATGGCCCACCGCGATTGGCAACGCGGCGGTACGCGGGAATTATTTGATACGGCCTTCAGCCGGGGCGAGCAGCCCCTGCCCATCAACGGCCTGATCTGGATGGGCGACCGGGCTTTTATGGAGCAACAGATTGACGAAAAACTCGACGCCGGCTACACTTGCCTGAAGTTGAAAATCGGGGCGCTCGACTTCGAGACCGAATGCGACGTGCTGCGGCGCATTCGGGCGCGCTACGCACCCACCGACCTGACGCTGCGCGTGGACGCCAACGGGGCTTTTTCGCCGGCCGACGCCCCCCAGAAACTCGCCCGACTGGCCGCGTGGCACCTGCACTCGATCGAGCAGCCCATCGCCGCCGGGCAGCCCGCGGCCCTGGCCGAACTGTGCGCCACCTCGCCCCTGCCCATCGCCCTCGACGAAGATCTGATCGGCGTGACGGCCCCCAAACAACAGGCGCGTTTGCTCGACACCGTGCGCCCCCCCTACCTGATCCTAAAGCCCACGTTGCTGGGCGGCTGGGCCGCCAGCCGTACCTGGATTGACCTGGCCCAAGCGCGGGGCATTGGTTGGTGGGTGACGTCGGCGCTGGAGTCGAACGTAGGGCTGAATGCCATTGCGCAGTTTACGGCCACCTACGACGTGCAACTGCCGCAGGGCCTGGGCACAGGACAACTCTACGAACAGAATGTGGCCTCGCCTTTGCAGGTACGTCCGGGCTATCTGCACCACGACCCGGCCCAACGCTGGGGAAAACTGCCAGCCTGAACGACTTGCCTTCTTTTTCGTTTTCTCAAAAATGAATCGTTCTTTGAGGGTCACTGTTTGCAACCAATTGTTACCAAAGCAGTTCTCACCTAAGTTATCCTTCATATGTCATTCTGGCTGAACGTTTTCTGGTTAACCTTGGCCCTTCCCGGGCTGTCTGATCATTCTGAATCCCCAAAAAAAATGGAAAAAGCAACATTTGGCGCCGGCTGTTTCTGGTGCGTCGAAGCCGTCTTTCAAGACCTGGAAGGCGTCGAAAAAGTAGTGTCCGGCTACATGGGCGGACACGTCAAAAACCCTTCTTACCGCGAAGTGTGCAATGGCACCACGGGCCACGCTGAAGTTATTCAGGTAACTTTTGATCCGCAGAAAATCTCCTACGACGAACTGCTCGAGGTTTTTTTCAAGACCCACGACCCTACCACGCTCAATCGGCAAGGCAACGACGTCGGTACGCAGTACCGCTCGGCGGTTTTCTACCACAGCGAACCGCAGCAAAAGCAAGCCGAGCAGCGCAAGCAGCAACTCGACCAGGCCAAGGCCTTTGCCAAACCCATCGTCACCGAGATTGTGCCCGCCCAGGAGTTCTACGAGGCCGAAGATTACCATCAAAACTATTACAACCTCAACGGCTCGCAGCCTTACTGTCAGTTTGTGATCCGCCCCAAGGTGGACAAGGTGCGCGAAGTATTCGCCGACAAGCTGAAAAAGACGGCGCAGCCCAAATAGCACTGTGCTATCTATTCTTCGAAAGGCATTTCCCGTGAGGGAGATGCCTTTTTTTATTTGTGTATTGGTTTTTCGCAGCATCGCGGACGCCCTCAAACTGCGCTTGTCCATCCTGCTGCCAATACCTACTTTACGTGTCCATCGCCAAGCACCCGTGGCCCAAGACTACGACAAGATACTCCGCGAGAACGTAGGGCAGTTTCTGCTCTCAGTTTCCGAGCGCCTCTTCGGCTTTGGCATCGCCCACTCCACCGAAGTCAAGGATACCCTGCCCACTACCCTCTCCAAAGAACCCGACTTTCTCCGCATCGTCGAGCCCACCGCTGGCCATCCCTTTCTGCTCCACCTCGAGTTTCAAACCGCCGACACGCCCGACATGGTCTTCCGGATGCAAGAGTACTTCGTCCTGCTGCGTCGCAAATTCAACCTGCCCGTACGGCAGTTTGTCCTCTACCTGGGCAACCGCCCCGCCCGAATGCCCACCCAACTACCTCCCGAAGAAGTCTTCGAAGGCTTTATCCTGCGCAGCCTTCACCAGTACGACTATCGTCAGCCCTTGGCCTCGGTCGTACCCGAAGAGGTGCTGCTGGCGGTCCTGAGCGATTTTGGGAAAGAGCGGGCCGAAGTGGTGGTGGGTCAAATAATTCGTCGGCTGGTGGAAATCAGCGGAACAGAAAAAGCGTTACGCAAGTACGTGCGGCAGTTACTGGTGCTGGCACGGTTGCGAAAACTGAGTATTGAAGTAAAAAAACAACTGAGATACATGCCCATCGAATATGACATCCGCCAAGACGCCTTCTATCAACAAGGAATTGCCGAGGGCAAAGCCGAAGGAATCGCCGAGGGCAAAGCCGAGATGATCCGCAGCCTGCTGGCCGACGGCACCTTGCCCATCGAGAAGATCGCCCAACTGGCCCGTGTGCCCCTGGACGTGGTGCAGCGCGTGGCCCGGCAAGGGTAATCGAGCAGACATCCGAAGCGGAGGAAATAGCCCATTCACCGGGAGCCCATTCACCGGGTCATTATTTTTAATTACTTGACTTTGTGTTTGGAAATAAAAGCCTTATCTTTGCACCCTGATTTTGAACCCGTGTTTACTCAGTTCGTCGGCATTTTTTGACGTCTGTCCTTGGTGGGTGTAGGGTTTGAGGTCTGATTTTATTGATCCCAAATCCTTACTACAATGGAAAAGATTCGTTTCGACGCGCTTCCGCTATCGGCGGAAGTGCAACAGGCTATTGCCGACATGGGCTTCACCGAAGCCACCACTATTCAATCTGACGCCCTGCCGCACCTGCTCGAAGGTCGCGACCTGATTGGGCAGTCGCAAACCGGAACGGGCAAAACTGCTGCTTTCGGTATTCCGATTCTCGAACGCATTGACGCGCAGTCGCGCGAGGTGCAAGCTATCATCCTCTGCCCCACGCGCGAACTGGCCGTACAGGTGACGGAGGAAATTAGTCGCCTGGCTGCTCATATGCGCGGCGTGTCACTTACCACCATTTTTGGTGGCGATTCCTACGAACGTCAGTTGCGAGCCTTGCGCAAAGGGGTGCAAATCGTGGTCGGGACGCCCGGCCGTGTCATTGACCACCTCAATCGGGGTACGCTCCAACTCGACGCCGTGCGCTTCGCCGTCCTCGACGAGGCCGACGAAATGCTGGCCATGGGCTTTCGCGATGACATTGAAAACATCCTGACGCATACCCCGGCCGAGCGGCAGACCATCCTCTTTTCGGCCACGATGTCGCCCGAGATTTTGGCCCTGACCAAGAAATACCAGCGCGATCCGCACATCATCCGGATTGCCCGTCACGAAGTGACTACCACTACCATCGAGCAGCACTACTTCGAAGTACGCCGCGACATGAAGGCCGAGGCCCTCATCCGCCTGATTCGCTACAATGACCTCAAGCTCATGCTGGTGTTCTGCAACACCAAGCGCATGGTGGACGAACTGGTCGAGATGCTCCAGACGCGCGGCTTCAATGCGGAAGCGCTGCACGGCGACCTGCGCCAGGCGCAACGCACGCAGGTGATGGGCAAATTCAAGTCGGGCGTTACCAATATCCTGGTGGCCACCGACGTGGCTGCCCGCGGCATTGACGTCAACGACGTGGACGCCGTCTTCAACTACGACATCCCCGACGACCCCGAAAGTTATGTACACCGCATTGGCCGGACGGGCCGCGCGGGCCGCGCGGGCAAGTCTTTCGCCTTCGTCTCGAAGCGCGACCAGCGCGCCTGGCGCGACGTGATGCGCTACATCAAAACCGACGTGGCCCTGGGTACCATCCCGACGGCCAACGAAATGGCCGAAATGAACCGCCGCCAAGTGATTGCGCAGATCAAAGCGACGATCGAGACGGGTGAGTTTACCGCTTATGACGACCTGATTGACGAGCTGGCCTTTGAAGGTCTGGAAGCGCGCGACGTGATCGCGTCGCTGCTCAAGTTGCGCTTTGCCAGCCTCATGGAAGCCACCAAGGAAGCCAGCTTTGCCGAGCGTCCGCGCCGCGAGTTCGACCGCGACGACCGCTTCGGCGGCCGGGGCGAACG
>DAIMZG010000148.1:0-4874 GCA_036734065.1 Catalimonadaceae bacterium | reverse complement strand
TCGGGCCGCGAACGGTCGGGTTATTTTTCCATCCCGCCCCGGCGGTTTTTCATACGCCCCTGGCGTTTTTCCTGCCGCTCGGCTTTCAGGGTTTCGTAGCGCTTTTGTTGGGCATCGTCGAGCACCTGCCGCAGGGATTCGTCGCGCGCGGTCTCAACGGCTTGCATTTGGTCGCGCATCTCGGCTCGTTCGGCGGTGCGGGCCTGGCGGTGCTCGTCGTGCGTTTGGGCGGCTTGCAGGTTGATCTGATAGACCTTTTCTGCTTGCTCGGGCGACAAGCCCAAGTCGGTGCGGAGCTTTTCGGTCATTTTGCGGGCGCGCTCTTCGGCCGGGGGAGGGGTGCGCTCGGCGTTGCGGGAGGCGGGCCGCTGGGCTTGGGCCGTCAGGGCCAACAGGCACCAGAAACTCAGGAAAAAGCAGATTCTTTTCATCGTGCTAATGGGTTAGTTTTTGCCTTAGAGGCCGGTGCGAAGGGGAGGTTTAATCGGGCCAGCCGCCCAAAAGGGGGGCCGGGGGTCAGACTTTCAATTCGGGGGCGAAAATGATAGTTTTGACCGGGCACAGCGACCCGCGTCGAAGTTACTTTTTTGTCACTTTCATCATCAGGTATATGAAAAAAGTTGGGGTATTTACGTCCGGGGGCGATGCGCCCGGCATGAACGCGTGCATCCGGGCCGTGGTGCGCGGGGCTGTCTATCACGGCATTGAGGTGTTCGGCATCAAGCGGGGCTACAACGGCATGATCCACGGCGACATTTTTCCGATGACTTCTTTTTCGGTAAGTAACATTGTTCAGCGGGGAGGTACCATCCTCAAGTCGGCCCGCAGCGAGGAGTTTCGCCATAAGGAAGGCCGCCAGAAAGCCTACGACACGCTCCAGCGGTTCGGCATCGAGGGGCTGGTGGCCATCGGGGGCGACGGGACGTTTACGGGGGCCCAGATTTTCCATCAGGAGTTTGGCGTTCCGACCGTGGGAGCCCCCGGCACCATTGACAACGACCTCTACGGCACCGACTATACCATCGGCTTCGATACGGCCGTCAACACGGCCCTCGACGCGGTGGACAAAATTCGGGACACGGCCGACTCGCACGACCGCATTTTCTTCATCGAGGTGATGGGCCGCGACTCGGGCTACATCGCCGTTGAGTCGGGCATCGGGGGCGGGGCCGAGCTGGTGATGGTGCCCGAAACGCTCACCACCATTTCGGATGTGATCGAAACCCTCAAGCAGGGCTGGAACCGCTCCAAAACCTCTTCGATCATCGTGGTGGCCGAAGGCGACGAAGAAGGCGACGCCACCAGCCTGGCCGCCCGCGTCAAAGAGCATTTGCCCAAAAGCGACATCCGCGTCTCGATTCTGGGGCATATCCAGCGCGGCGGCGCCCCCACGGCCCGCGACCGCATCCTGGCCAGCCGCACGGGCCTGGGCGCCCTCGAAGGGCTGCTCAATGGCCTGACCAACGTGATGGCCGGGGTGGTCAACAATGAGTTGGCCTACACGCCCTTCCACGACTGCATCACCAAATCTAAACCGCTCAACCAGGACCTGATCCGCATGGTCAAGATCCTGAGTATCTGACCGCCTGCGACCCGGCATCGGCCGGCGCGACTCATTTTTTTGCTATGACTACATCCCCCCACCTGCGCTTCGACGTCAGCAGCGAAGTCGGTACGCTGCGCCGCCTCTTCGTCCACAGTCCCGACAAGGGCATCGGGCGGATTTTGCCCTCCAAGGCGCAGGACTGGCTCTTCGACGACATCGTCCACCTGCCCACCATGCGCCAGGAATACGACCAGTATTTGCTGCTGCTGCTCTATTTTCTCGACCCCGACAAGGTGCGCGGGCGGCTGGCCGAGGTGACGGCCCCCGGCTACGACCGGGGTTTTTTCAAGCCCGGCCACCCCGACTTTCACGCCTCCGACCGGGTGATCGAGGTCGAGCAGTTGCTCATTGACGTCCTGGCCGACGGCTCGGTGCGCGACAAACTGGTGGCGGCGGCCTGCGCCCTCGAACGGTGCTCCTACGACACGCAAGAACACCTGCTGCAACTGCCCGCCGCCGACCTGGCCCGGACGCTGATCGCCGGCTCGCTGCCCGACGGCACCATGATCTGCGCGCCCATTCCCAACTTTATCTTCACCCGCGATTTGGGGGTAGTCATCAACGGGCACTTGCTGCTCAACAAACCCGCCCGACTGGCCCGCAACCGCGAGTCTATGATCGCCAAATTTATTCTCTACAACCACCCCCTCTTTGCCGAGTGCCGCGACCGGGTGCTGGAGATTGAGCATGACCACCACTTTTTTCTGGTGCCCGACAGCGACCGCGACGTTAAGCGCCTCACCCTGGAGGGGGGCGATACGATGATGGTCAGCCCCGACCACCTGCTGCTGGGCATCAGCGAACGCACCACGGCGCTGGCCGTGAGCCAAACCATGAAGACGCTCTTTGCCCAGAACATTGTCAGCAAGGTGACGGCCGTCACGATCCCGGCCAAGCGGGATTATATGCACATTGACACCATTTTTACGCAGGTGCGCCGCGACACGTGGGTGCTGCTCGGCTCGCTGGGCCGGGCCAACACGGAGCTGGAGGCCGACCACCTCGTGGAGGCCCTGACGGGGCGCCGAGCGGCCGAGGACATCCGCATTTTGCAGTTTCAGAAGGGCAAAGAAGACAGCCCCTACGCGTTTGACTACCTCGAAGATCTCTTTGCCGACATCAGCGAAAACGATTTGCACTCGGGGCGGCCGACGCAGTTTATCTACGCCGGGCAAAACCAGTTTCCCTTCGGCGCCCGCGAGCAGTGGACCGACGGCTGTAATCTATTGGCCATTCGCGAAGGCGTGGTGGTAGGCTACGACCGCAACGACCGCACGGCCGACAGTTTTCGGGCGGCGGGCTTTGCCGTGGTGCGGGTAGAAGAATTGCTGGCGCAATTCGAGCGCGGCGAGGCCGACCCGGCCGCGCTGCGCGATACGCTCATTACATTGCCCTCGGCCGAGTTGTCGCGGGCGCGGGGTGGCTCGCACTGCATGAGTTTCCCGCTGTGGCGCGAGCCATTGGCCTGAGGCGAGGTAAATTTTTGCGCATAGGTTAAATACCCGCTGATCCTGATAAATTGCGCCGTTCCCCGGAACGTGGCCCCTTATGCAAAGCACAAACAATATCCTTATGGTACGGCCGTTGCGTTTTCGCTTCAACGAGCAGACGGCCGACACCAACGTTTTTCAGGACGAATCCGTCCGCCGCGAAGACCCGCACGAAGTGCAGTGTCGGGCAGTGGCCGAATTCGATTTCTTCGTCGAAGCCCTGCGGCGGCAGGGCGTAAATGTTATCCTGGTCGAAGACCTGGCCAGCCCGCTGACCCCCGACGCCGTGTTCCCCAACAACTGGGTATCGTTTCACCTCGATGGCACCGTGTGCCTCTACCCGATGGCTGCTCCCAACCGCCGCCCCGAGCGGCGGCACGACATCCTCGAAGCCCTCCAGCAACAGCACGGCTTCGAGGTACGACGCGTGGTGGATTTGTCGGCCCACGAGCAGGAGGGGCACTACCTCGAAGGCACGGGTAGCAAGGTGCTCGACCGCGAGCACCGCCTGGCCTACGCTTGCCTTTCGCCCCGCACCGACCCGGTGGTGCTCGAGGACTTTGCCAGGCGCATGAACTACCGCTCGGTGGTGTTCGAGGCCTTGGTAGACGAATTGCCCATCTATCACACCAACGTGATGATGGCCATCGGCAACAGTTTCGCCGTGGTGTGCCTAGAGGCCCTGCCCCGCCTGGCCGATCGCCAACGGCTGCACGAGCAGTTGCTCAATACCCGCAAGGAAGTGATTCCCATCACGCTGGCGCAGGTGCATCAGTTTGCAGGCAATATGTTGCAGGTGCTCAGCGGCGACAACCGGCCGCTGCTGGTCATGTCCGAACAGGCCTACCTGAGCCTGCGCCCCGACCAGGTGGCCCGCCTCGAAAGCCACGTCGAGTTGTTTCACGTACCGCTCTACACCATCGAAGCCCACGGCGGCGGCAGCGTCCGCTGCATGATGGCCGAGGTGTTTTTGCCCCAATGCTAAACCTTTCCCCGCTATGCGGTATTTGCCGATTTTGGTAGTGTGGGGTTGGATGGTGGCTTGCGGCCAACCCACCGATAGGCCCTCGGCGCCGCCCGTCCCCGACGAAGGGGCAGAAAAGGCCCAAGCCCAAAGCGCGGAGGCTGGTGCCCCGGCGCCCGCCGCGCTCGACCTGCGCGCGCCTACGGTGATCATCCTGCACCTCGACTCGCTCGAAACCGAGCAATTGCTGGCCCAGGAGGGGGGCGACGAGCTTTTCGAAGCCGCCGACGACCTGTTCTACTACGAAGCCATCTTGTGCGAACGGCTCGATTCGCTGGGTGTGCCGGTGTTCATCACCGACCAGGACTCGGTGGCCGTGCAGGCGGGCGGACAGGTCACGACGCTGCTGAAGGATACGGCCGTGGCCCTTTCGTCCTACTACTACTTCGACGGCCAGCAGGTGCGCCCCGCCGAGTTGTGGCAACTGCTGGAGCAGTGGCAAATGCCATAGCCACGCGGGGCCGCTGCCCGGACTAGGTGGCCCGCACCATGTAGAGGTCTTCTTTTTCGCCGGGCACCACGCGCAAAAGGCCGGCCAGCACCAGCAGCACCAGCGTCCGCGAAGCTTGCCGCACCGAGATTTGCGCGACTTGCCGAAAGGCCTCAAGCGTGATGCCTGGGTGGTCTTGGAGGTAGCGCATCAGCACGCGCTCTTTTTCACCGTATTCAAAGCGAAAAGGCTTGTCGGTGGTTTGCTGGCGGAGAATCTGCCGCACCTCGCGGCTGGCCTGCACGCTGCGGTCGGCCACGCGGA
>DAIMZG010000147.1:0-4880 GCA_036734065.1 Catalimonadaceae bacterium | reverse complement strand
AATTTTTCTAGTCCTATGCTTTCTTCATGCTCCTGCTACCCCATAGTTCACGTTATTCTACCACGGCAAGTTCTTGCACGCATCCATGAAAAAGGAGCGCATCACCGAAGAAGAGGTCTTCAATGCCAGCCGGCAAAAAGGCTTTTCTAACCTGGATAATGTGGATATGATCGTCCTGGAAACAACGGGTGACGTGAGCATCATAGAAAAAAATGTGCAGGGGAGATTGAGCACCGTAGAAAAGGTTTCGCCCCGTGCATGAAGCCGTTTACAATTGCTGAGCGCCCCGAACCAACCCCCGGCGCCAGCTTTTTTTCCTTCGAAAAATATAAAATGCCTACTTGCGCAGCCGGAGCGCTTTCCCCGGATTTACGCCAAGCTTGGCAAGCTTGGTAAAGCCCCCGTGGAATGCGAAAGTGGCGCTAGCGATTTCAAGGGTAAGGACATCTGCCTCGCCGTGGCTTACCCGCGAGATGATAGATTCCGGCTTTTCGGCACCAAAACCTAACCGACTGTACCCCCACCGCATAGTGACTGATCGGTGGCCGATGGTGGCGCTCAGACGTGCGCGCCCAACTGCCGCACCAGCGCTCGCATGTCTTTGGGGTAGGGTGCCTCGGCCACGATGGGCGTGCCGTCCAGGTCGGCAAAACCCAACTGGAAGGCGTGCAGGGCCACGCGGCCGATGAGTGGCTGTTCTTCTTCGGTTTTCTTGAGGCTGAAATTGCGCTTGATCTCCGACAGAAAAATCGGCTTGCCCCCGTAGGTATCGTCCATCACGATGGAGGCCTTGAGGCACAGCAAATGCACCCGAATCTGGTGCATGCGGCCCGTCAGCGGTCGGCACTCGACCAGCGTGTGGCGCTTGTACACGGCCAGCGTATTGAAGATCGTCTCGGCCAACTTGCCCTTTTCCCGGTCAATCTTGACTTTCCCGTTACCCATCGGAAAAATGGGCAGGTACACGCTCAACTGGTCGAAGTGGTGCAGCCCGTCGGCCACGGCGTGATAGACTTTCTCGACGGTGCGGTCTTCGAACTGCAAGGCCAGGTGGCGGTAGGCGGCCGGGTGCTTGGCAATGGCCAGCGCGCCGGAGGTCTCTTTGTCGAGTCGGTGGCCCACTTGCGCATCGGGATAGAGGTCTTTGGCCCACCGCAGAATGTTTCCTTCCTTGATGGGCGTGTGCGTGCCGGGGAAACGCTCGTCGAGCGTAGAAATGTGCGGCGGTTTGTTGATGACCAGGTAGTGATCGTTCTCGAAGACGATCAGGTCGCGAAAAGGAGATGTTTTCATAGAAAAAGACAACGGCAGCCACTTTGGCCCCGCGTGCCACGTGCAAGGTAAAGAAATCAGGGCGTCGGCGCGGCCGAGGTGCGGTCGGCCGGGGGCCGGGCCGGACGGGTCGGGGTGTGCTCCTGCTGCGGATCGCCCAGCGGCAGCCGGAAACGGAACGTAGTGCCCCGGTCGGGTTTGCTGATCACTTCTACGAACGAATCGTGGGCCTCGACGATGTGCTTGACGATGGCCAGCCCCAGGCCCGAGCCGCCCCGGTCTTTGGAGCGGCTTTTCTCGATGCGGTAGAAGCGCTCGAAGATGCGGTTGATGTGTTCGGCCGGAATGCCCGGCCCGTCGTCCTTGACGCCAATCTGCACCATCTGCGCCTGAAAAGTCACGTTCACCCGCATCCGGCCGCCGGGTCGCCCGTGGTGGATGCCGTTTTCGATCAGGTTGGTGAGCACCTGCCGGATGCGGTCGCGGTCGGCCCGCACGTAGGCGCTGGTTTCGCTCTTGCGGGTCAGGCGCAGGTCCACGCCGCGCTGGGTGGCTTTGTCTTCCAATTGCTCGAATACCTCGATGAGCAGCGGGTAGAGATCAAAGTGACTCGCGTGCATCTTGAGCGTGCCGGTTTCGAGCTTCGAGAGCGTGAGCAAATCCTGCACGAGCAAGCTCAGGCCGTCGAGGCTGCGGGCGGCTTTTTGCAGAAAGCGGTCGCGCACGGCCTCGTCGTCCACGGCGCCGTCAATGAGGGTGTGTACAAAGCCCTGCGCGGCAAAAATGGGCGTCTTGAGCTCGTGCGACACGTCGGCCAGAAAGTCGCGCCGGAACGATTCCAACTGCCGCAGCTCGTTGATCTGCGCCTGTTTGTTGCTGGCCAAGTCGAAGATCTCGTCGTTGAGTTGCTTGAGGGGGTTGGAGGACGACTTGATCTTCTTGCGCGTCACCTTGACGTCGGTGCGTTTGAGTTCGTCGAGGGCGTCGTAGATCTGGGTGATTTGCCGGAAGATCAGCATCTCCGAGGCGATGTACACCAGGATGAAGGTGGCGGCAAACGATAACGTGGCCACCACCAGCAAAGGCGCCACCCCAACGGGCAGCAACGAAAGAAAGGCCGTGGTGATGCCCGACACGCTCAGGGCCAGCACAAAGGCAACAAAGCGGGGCGTAATGGGCATCACAAAAAAGTCAGGTCAGGACGTGGCGTGTACTTCAAATTTGTACCCCACGCCCTTGATGGTATGAATGTAGCCTTCGCCAATTTTTTCGCGCACCTTGCGGATGTGCACGTCCACGGTGCGGGCCAGCACGTACACGTCGGTGCCCCAAATGTTTTGGAGCAAATCGTCGCGGCTGAAGACCTTGCTAGGATTCTGCGCCAGAAAACTGAGCAGTTCAAACTCTTTTTTGGGGAGGGTCATCTGCATGGTGCCCTTGGCGACGGTGTAGCTGGCCTTGTCAATCGTGAGCCCGCCCATGTAAATTTTGTCGCCCTCTTCGATAGGTTCTTTCGGTAGGGGCCGCTGTCGCCGAAAGGCCGCCGCTACCCGACTCATGAGGGCGCGGGGTTTGATGGGCTTGGTGATAAAATCGTCGGCGCCCACGTCGAAAGCGGCCACCTCGGAGTATTCTTCCGTACGGGCCGTCAGGAAAATGATGTACACATCACGGCCCTCGGGCAATTCGCGAATCTGGCGGCACGTTTCCACCCCGTCCATCAGCGGCATCATAATGTCGAGCAAGATCAGGTCGGGGACGTGGGTGCGTACCAAGGTGAGGGCTTCGCGGCCGCTGTGGGCCGTCAGCACCTCGTGGCTGTCCTTGACGAGGTTGTACTGAAGCAACTCCACAATGTCTGGTTCGTCGTCCACCACCAGGACGCGAAACTTCGGGTGCAATTGGTTTTTGTCTGCCATTGGCAACGCCGTCAGCCAGCAATTACGGATATTATTTTTGACCCTTTGTGCTTATGTTGAGGTAAAATTACGCATTAATTTGCTAATACTCGTAGCCGGAACCTACTTCCCCAGATGGCGGACGCCTGCACACTCAGCCCATACAGCAGTTTCATCCAGATTATTCTGTGACAGCATCAACGAAACGCACACCCTCATCTTCTGTCCTTGTTTCTTTTTGTATAGATACACGTTTCCGTGCTACATGTTCGTCATAAGAAGGGGCCTCATCTAGCGGTAAGATCCAGTCGGCTGACCATAAAGAAGCGGATATTTCCGCTAAATTAACCTCCGGGTCTATTAGCAATCGACGCGGTCTGTGGTTGAGACTGGCATACACTTCGGCGTATACCTCTACGCCTTCGTAGCCTTGGTGATGAAAATAGCGTGTCAGGTAATGACTGAATTGTAACACCATATCAGGACGCCCAACCATCTTCTGTACTTGACGCTTAGTCAAAAAGCGTCTAGGATCAATTGTCCACTCTTCATCCGTATCAGGGGAATGCACAATAAACTTGGCATTGCCTGATTTACTACGCAACTTCATGTGCCAGGAAAAACGGTGTCCCTCTTCAGTCCAACTAAGATTACCGGGATACAAGAAATGACGCAGTGGCATCAAAGTCTGCCATAGCAAAAATGCCCCTAGCAATGTCATAACAAGGCGGGGTGAACCGAAAGTGGGTACCCAACGGGCTAGGGGCAGGGTGAGGCCCAGTTTAGGTATTAAGCGACTACACCAGTCTGGCTCAAGGAACAGGGTAGTGGCCACAATCATGAACCACGGAAATATTCCAATTTGGAACAGATACACGTTACTCAAGTGAAAAAATAGAGCTATTAAAAAAGCAAAAGGACGCGTTTTTTTCCACCATAACAACGGAACTATGAATACATCAAACAACAATCCACCATAAGCAAACGAGAGAACCGCCCAAGATTCGGTAAAATACTGTCCAATAAGGGGATAATCTGTGGCCTTTGCCAACCAAGTACCAATAGGTATGCCCTGTAACCAATCGGCATTGATTTTGGCAATACCTCCGAAAAAATAAACAATAAATAATTGGGCCCTCAACAAAAATAAACTCCACATGGGGACTTGATTAGAGGCTTTACTCAAACCAAGGTAAGCGTCTAGGGCAAAGCGTCTGTGGGCTGGCAAGAATATAAATAAGCCACTCAGCAAAGAAATCAGATAGAAATGGTTAAGATAATTGGTTTTATCGAGCAGAAAGATGTATGTAAAACCAAGGAAAAACAAAACTGTACTAAGTCTATAAAGGAATCCAATAGTAATGAAGGCCGCCAATAAACCCAGCAGCAAAAAATGTACATACATTCCATTACCTGCCCAGGGCTTCACCCACTCAAATCCCTCATAGAAAAACAGAAACCTCGGCTCAATCCAATAGCGATGTATCCAATTGTGATTAAAATAACGGGTGACTTCCCAAAATAGCACAAGGCCAAATACAATTCTGAAAAAAACTAATGACGCTCCGCTAATCGGAGAAAAAAGGGAAGTACGAAACGCATTGATTCGCTGCGACAGATCGTGATACATGAGTACCTCATTTACTTGTGTAATGGGTCTATAAAATACACGGGCAAGGGCTACATCCTTGCCCGTGTATGGATCGCAAC